>JAEZAL010000182.1 GCA_023427705.1 Bacillota bacterium
GGGTTATAGCCAGTGTATTATACTTTCCTATGCTGATATTTTCAGGGGCAACAATCCCATATGAGGTTATGCCGAATATAATGAAAAAAATAGTAGATATATTGCCACTTACACGAGGAATAAAAATACTAAAATCAGCAGTTTTAGGACAATCTATTGAGAATATGATAATACCAATAGTTATTATGTTAATAATAACTGTTATATGCTCATCAGTTGCAATTAAGTGCTTTAAATGGGAATAAAAATGATGCATTTATAGCTGTTATTACAAGTGTTAGTATAAAAATGGTTAAGAATGTTTTTGCTTGTGAAAATACCATATTATAGGTAAGGTGAAATTTAAAAAAGAGTATCTCAAAGAGGTTTACCAAGCTTCTAGAAGAAAGTGAAATGAGAGAGTGATAGAATAAGTTTTTACATAGTATTATATCAGAAATAATTATAAATGAACTAAGAGAAATTGACTCAATAAAACTGAAAATAAATGATAACTTAATAGATATAGGAGAAGAAGCTTTTAATTGCTGCATTGCTTATAGTTATATTATGTAACTTCTTTTTAATTAAAAGCAGTATGGCTCTTTTTATCATAACTCTAATTTTTATAATAGAGGGAGCTTTTGCATTAACACAGACAATTACAGAAACAATTAAAAATGAAAGTATAACATCTATGAATAGAGCAACTATTCTTTCATCCTATGCAATGATAGAAAATATAGTAGCTTCAATTACTAATATATAATATCTGCAGCTTCAAATATTTCTGTAGATAGAGCATTGTTATGTTGTTTGCTTTTAAATATAATAGCAATGATTCCAATGATGATTTACTTAATTGGTAAGAACAAAAAGTAGTTAATTATCAAGTGATTTTAGTGGTGTAATAAATTTAGGATTAATAAATTTAATAAAATATAGAATTTATATTTGAAAATATGGATTATAAGTCATTACGTAAGTAGTGACTTATTTTTATATTTATAAAATATAAGAATTAATAGAAATAACTAACAAACTAAAGAAATACGCATTAGTTTTTACTTTAATAAAGATTATGGTAGGAGTTTAATAGAGTGGCATACTATTTAACTTTAAAAATAAACATATAAAGTGAATAATTTTATAGGAGATAAAATGAGTAAGGTTATAAGTTTTATAAATTTAAAAGGTGGGGTAGGAAAAACAACATTATTAGTTGCTACTGCTGAAATACTTGCAAAAGAACATAATAAAAAGGTATTAGTTATTGATTTGGATCCACAAACAAATGCAACTGTTATGTTAGTTACTCAAGAAAGTTGGAAGGAAGCTAATATAAATAATAGAACATTACATCAACTTTTTCTAGATGAAGTTAAGGGGACAGAAGCATTTAATATAGAAAAATCTATTATGAAGAATGTAAGTAATATTAATAATGGGATAGAAAATTTAGATTTGTTACCTTCAAGTATTGATTTAATTGATATTTATGATGAAGTATCGGGATTAAATGAAGATGATAGAATAGTTAAAGTATTAAAAAAACAGATAACATCTTTAGAAAATAGATATGATTATATATTGGTTGATTGTCCACCAAATTTAGGAGCAATAACAATGAGTGGAATATATCTTAGTAACTATTATATAGTTCCAGTTATAGCAGATACATTATCTACTTATGGCCTAAGGCAAGTATTTAATAAAATAAATATTAAAGCAAGAGAGATAAAAAGATTTGATGATAGATATGATATTAAGCCTTTAGGTATTATTGTAAATAGATATAAAGATAATAAACCATACAACGTAATAGCATCATCATTAGATGTTTGGAGTTCTAATGGAGAAATACCGAAATTATTTAAAACAAGAATAGGTGTAAAATCACAATTTTCAAATATATCAAATGTTGAAGAAAATAAATCAACAATAAGGGATAAGTATGAAAAAGAGTTCAGTGTATTAAATAATTTAGTAAATGAGATTATTGAAAGGTGCAAGTAGATGGGCAAAATGACTAAGATAGATGAGATAATAGAAAAAATTAAAAATGGAGCATCAAGAGAAAATCTAGAAAAGGAATATAATAAGGGAACAGTGACAAAAGCATATAAGAAAATGCAAAAAGTTCAAGGTTCAAATAGTAATATAAAAGAAAATGAAATAAAAAATATAATACTGAATTTATTTTCATCAATAGGTGAATTAGAAGAGTATGAAATAAACATTACTATATCAAGAAAAACAAAAAATAAAAGTAAAGCTAGAAAAGAAAGTATAAAGTCAAAAGTAATAGAAAATCCTTTTGAGATGTATAATAGCTTAAGTAGGAAAGAATATCTAGAAAAATTAATTAAAACAAAAAGAGAGGATTTAGAAAATATTATAAAGAAATATTTCTCATTGAATAAAAAAGAGATGAGTAATTACACAATCAATAAATTAGCTAATTATATTATAAGTGAAGTAGAGCGAAACTTAAACATTGGTGAATGCTTTAAATAGAATAATAACTATATTTATATAAAAAAATAGTATATATATTAAGAGATAAAAAATATTAGGATAGGTTTAACAGCCTATCTTATTTTTTATATAAATTAATAATGATATTTAGCTTATTATAATGATATTAAAATAGAATTATTTAATAAAAGAGTTAAGTTAGTTCTCAGATTCTATTAAGGAAATATAATTTTAATGTTATAATAAAAGTAATATAAGATAATAATTTAACTAAAGATAATAAATGAGGTAATTAAATATGAGAAAAGTAAAGCCATTGAATGATTTTATTTTTAAGAAGATATTTGGAGAAAAGGGTAATGAAGATATTTTAATTTCTTTTATAAATGCTGTATTAAAAAGAACTCATAAAGAGCCTATAGTAGAAATTGAAATTATTGAAAATAAACAATTAACAAAGGAACTCATTTTAGATAAAACAGGAATAATTGACGTTAGAGCAAAAACTTCTAAAGGTGAAAATATAGATATAGAAGTACAACTCACAGATCAAGGTAATATGGATAAAAGAACATTATTTTATTGGGGAAAGATGTATCTTGAAAATATAAAACAGGGTCAAGATTATACAAGTTTAGAAAAAGTAATCACTATTAATATCTTAGATTTTGAATTTTTGGGTACTAGTAACTATCAATCTTCTTTTCACTTATGGGAAGATATTGAGAAAGATTATATGCTAACAGATGTTGTTGAAATACATTTTTTAGAATTGCCTAAGTTTAGAAGTAAAAAAGATAAAGATTATAAAGAAAATGATATTGAAAGATGGTTAATGTTTTTAGAAAAAGATATATCTGAAACTACATTAAAGGAGTTGATTAGTTTGGATACAGCAATAGAGAAAGCTGAACAAAAAATCGAATACTTAAGTAGTGATGAAGAAACTATGAGAATTTACTATGAGAGAGAAAGATCACTTCATGAAAGAGCTAATATGATTAGTTCAGCTGAGATAAGAGCAGAAAAAAAAGCGAAATTAGAAATAGCTGAAAATTTATTAAATATTTTAGATAATGAAACTATAGCAGAAAAGACAGGACTAGATATAGAAGAAATTAAAGAATTAAGAGATAAAAATTATTAGGATAGGCTATAAAGCTTATCCTATTTTTTATTATTGAATTCTTTCAATAACTTAGATCCTCTGAGTTATCTGGTCAATTATACATAATGATTATCAATTGTGCTTTGCACTACGCTTGTTCATAAGTTCCAGATATTAAATTTAAATCTCCTTTATCATTATTTGTTAAGTATAAATACTTGTAATCAATATCATATTAAATTAAAATTATAATAGTACACAACATAATTTAAGGAGTGAAATACATGGTAAATCAAAATATAGAAGGAACTATGGGTGACTTATTAAAAGATTTTGACGTTAAGAGAATAAGAACTGGAGATATATTAGATGGTGAAGTAATAGATGTTAATGATAAAGAAGTTACAGTTAACATTAA
>JAEZAL010000194.1 GCA_023427705.1 Bacillota bacterium
AAGTCCTGCTGATGCTCCTGCTGTTATCAAAAATTCTTTCTTCACAGGAAATTTACTGTATGTTTTTTCTGCTATTCCTTCTCCTACAGATGCACCTATTTGAACAGAAGGGCCTTCTCTTCCAAGAGTTAACCCTGCTGATAGTGCTATAACACCTCCTAAAAATTTATATATAAATACTTTTAACCAATTCATTTTTAGCTTGTTTACAACTCTCGCCTTAACTTGGGGAATACCACTTCCTGAAATCATAGGCTCATTTTTAACCATAATTCCAACAATATACCCTAAAATTGATATAATACATATTACTAATATACTATTTAACAAATTATTATTTCCCCATTTATATATGTTTTCAGCAAATATACTTAGTTTAGTTATAGCTATTCTATTCAATACTATTACCATTCCAGTAATTAATCCAATTATTGTCCCTTGAATAATAAGTCTAAATTTCATATATCTTCTTTGATCTAAAATTTCTTTAATATTTTCTTCTTCCAATTTTACATCACCTTATCTTCAAATATATTTTTTACTTCATCCAAAATACTAAAATTAGTAAAATCAAAATGTAAAGGTGTTAAAGTTACATAACCTTGAGTTAAATAATATGAATCAGAATCTTCTTCTGATATATCATTTCTAGTTCCTTTTTTTATATAAATCTTATCTTCATTTTCTTCTATTAAAATATAATCTGTTTTATATGTAGATTTTCCCAGTTTACAAACTTTAATTCCTTTTATATCTTCTTCAGGTATATCAGGAACATTCACATTTAGTACAACATCTTTTCTTAAATAGTTTTTTTCAGCTATATCAACTACTTTGCTTATCCATTTAACTGCCTTAGTATAATCTTCGTCATACCTTTCCCAATCAACTTCCATTGAAATAGCTATGGATGGTACATTATATATAGTTCCTTCTACTGCTGCAGAAACAGTTCCAGAATAAAGCACATCTGTTCCACAGTTTACCCCTCTATTTATTCCTGAAATAACTAAATCTATATCATTACTAATTAAAGATAATGCAGCATGAGTACAATCTGCTGGAGTACCCACTAAACTATATGCTTTAAAATTTCCATCTATCTTTTCTTCTCTTATTCTTATTGGATTATGGATTGATATAGAATGGCTTGATGCACTTTTTTGCTCTCTAGGCGCTACAACAATAACCTCATGTTTTTTTGAAATCTCTTTAGCCAAAGTAAGTATGCCTCTTGCATCTATCCCATCATCATTTGTAATAAGTATTTTCATTTTTCTCCTCCTTAAAAATTATTATTACTTATTATATACTACCATAAAATTCTGTGTTTTAAAAAGAAGAAAAAATTAAGAGAGAATTTTATTTCTTAAAAGCTTCTGAAATTAATCTATATGACTTTATCTTATCCTCTAAATTTGTATTTAAATTTATTATCATAAATTCTTCGGTACTATAAAGCTTGCTTAAATTAATAATTTGCTCCCTTACTTCATCTGGTGTTCCAATTATCATCCTTTTTCTATTTCTATTAATTATTTTCATTTCAGCCTCTGAATATTTATAAGCTAATGCTTTTTCTAATGAAGGCATTTCAAAAGATTTTCCTGTTTCAACTAGCAATAATGTTAAATCCATTACTGCTACTTGGTTATTAACTTCTTCCTTTGTTTCTCCACAAATAACAAAACTGCAAATTATAGTATTTGGTGATGAAGAAATTACTGACTTTTTAAATTTATCTCTATACCAATTTACTGAACTTACTCCCATACCTCCAGTAATAAATTGAGCATATGCATAAGATGCTCCAATTCCAGCTGCAAGGCCTGCACTTCCACCACTTGAGCCTAGTATATGAATTTCAGGATAAGTATTTACTATTGGTGTTGCCTTAAGACCACTAAATTCGTGATTTTCTGGTACTATATCATAAATATATCTTACTAAATCTAAAACTTTTTCTTCATAATTATCACTAAAAATACTTCTTCCTTGCATTAAAGCCTTAGTTGCTAATGGCATCCCACCTGGTGCTCTCCCTATTCCCAAATCTATTCTATTAGGATATAAGGCTTCTAATACTTTAAAATTTTCAGCAACCTTATAAGGACTATAATGTGGCAACATTACACCTCCAGATCCAACCCTAATCTTGCTTGTTATTGCTGCAATACTAGAAATAAGTATTTCAGGACTTGATCCGGCTAAACTTCTTGTATCATGGTGTTCTGACACCCAAAATCTATAATATCCTAGCTTTTCTAACTCTTGAGCTAATATAATTGTATTTCTCAATGCTTCAGTAGAATTTGAGCCTTCACCTATAGGTGATTGATCTAAGGCACTTAATTTAATATTCATTTAACTACCTCCTTTAAATGTATATTATATATTCTTAATATAAACTATAACCTTTTGAGAAATATTTTCAAGTAGTAATAATTATTACAATAAAAAAATACCACATATTCGTTTTTGAACACATGATATTTTTTCATTTTATATTGTAAGTCTAGGCTACATTATTAATATTTTTCATAGCTCCAATATAGGTAGCAATAAAGTAACCTCCATATATTATAACAAGAGCACCTAATGCAATTAAAACGTTATTCATAATACTAATACTACCAAAAAGAGTTATAACTCTTTTTGAAAATTCTAAACCTGCTATTGAGTGAATCAATGCTAATGATAGGGGCATTAAGAAATATATTGCAATTTGAATAAATAAAGATTTATTAATTATATTTTCATCTACGCCTATCTTTCTCAACAAATTATATCTTGCAATATTATCGGTGGATTCAGATAATTGTTGAAGTGCTAATACAGCTGCAGAAACAATTAAGAAGATTCCTCCAATATATATTCCTAAGTAAGATATCATAGCACCCATGCTAGTAGAGCTTGCAACTAATTCATCTCTTGTAATATAGAAAACACTAATTCCATTTTCTTCCCTAATTACTTCACTAATCTTATCTAGTTTTTCATTAAAGATTTTTTCACTATCTTCTTTGAAATTTAAATTCAAAGTTGCTGCCAATGGACTAAGTCCAGTAATAATATCATCCTTTACAATTATAGTACAAAGATTATTTTTAATTGTCTGGTTGTAGGCAACTACCTTTATTGTATTTTTAGAACCTGGCTTTAAAGCAGTACCACTAATAATAATTTCTCTATTATTATTTAATACATTATTTAATGAATCTATTAAAATATCTATATCTGAAAATAAAGCATATTCTCCATCATTTAGCTTTAGAGGCTCCTTATTTAACATTTTCATTACTTCATTAAATTCTGATAATGAAAGTACTTGAATTTCTCCATCTGTTGCAAGGGCATATAAATCTTTTGTTTTATTCATATCTTCTGGTGATAAAATATCACTATATCTAATACCACTATTATAATATATAAGACTTGAATAATTATTTGAGTAATCTTTTATTTCAAGATTTTTTTCTCTTAAATACTCTTCTATATCTATTCCATTATTACTCCAAATTGTTTGGTCATATTGAGTTAAATCCTTCAATTCAGCATTCAAAGCACTATTAATTCCAAGTCCAGCTGCTAGCATACATATACCTATAAATAATGATAAGCAAATAAATGACATTGAAATAAATACAGTATTTATTTTGCTATTTATTTGTCTTAAAACAAACATATTCAAATCTTTTAAATAAAACTTTCTATTTGACTGAACAAGTTTTAATAAGAACCCTGATAGTGAAAAGAAGAATAAAAATGTACCAACAATACCAAGTAAAATACTTCTTCCATTTACGTTTATTCCTATAGTTGAAATGCCTTTATCCAATGCAATAAAATAAGCATATCCTATCATTATTAAACTTATTATAAATACAACTACAGAAATCCAAATATTCCTTACTTTAATACTTTCATTTTTCTTAGATGAATTTATTAAATCTATCAATTGAATTTTTCTTATAGATATTGAATTAAACATAAGTACTAATACATAAATTACACTAAAGGATATAAGTGTTTTTATCATAGCATTATATGAAAATACAAATTTAAACTTAAGTAAGTTAACTTGAAACATCTTGGCCGTTAATACTGATAATCCTTGTGATAAAATAACCCCTATTCCTAATCCAATTGCTAAAGATATTATACCTACAAATAATGTTTCAAAAAATATTATAGTTGATAAATTCCCTTTATCCATACCTAATGTCATATATATACCGAATTCTTTTTTTCTTCTCTTTATTAAATAATTATTTGCATAAATAATTAAGAAAGCTAATACAAAGGATACAAATACTGATGCATATCCCATTATTTTATCAACAACTTCAAAAGCATTACTTTGGGCCTCATTTAGTTCAAGCATAATACTTTGAGATTGTATTGAATTAAAGGTATAGAATATACAAACTCCAAATACTAATGTTAAGAAATATATTGCATAATCCTTAAAACTTCTTTTTAAATTTCTAAATGCTAACTTAGAATACATTATTTTGATCACCTCCAAGAAGTGTAATAACTTCAATTATCTTATCGAAGAACTCCTTTCTTGAATCCTTACCTCTAATTAACTCATTAAATATCCTACCGTCTTTAATAAATAAAATTCTATTTGCATAGCTAGCTGAAAAAGCATCATGAGTAACCATCATGATAGTAGCATTAAGACTTTTATTTAAATCTTCCATACTTTCAAGTAGCATTTTTGCTGATTTAGAATCTAAAGCTCCTGTTGGTTCATCTGCTAATATTAAGGATGGTTTTGTAATAATAGCTCTAGCTGATGCAACTCTTTGCTTTTGACCACCTGACATCTCATATGGATATTTCTTTAAAACATCTTCTATATTTAATTTTTTAGAAACTTCCTTTACCCTCTTATCTATTTCTTTATGATTAACTTTCATTATAGTTAAAGCAAGTGCTATATTTTCATAAGCTGTTAAAGTATCTAATAAATTAAAATCTTGAAATATAAACCCTAGCTCTTCTCTTCTAAACTTAGAAATTTTTTTAGGATGTAATCTTGTAATATCATTTCCAGAAATATAAATACGTCCACTACTTACCTTATCTATAGTTGATATACAGTTTAAAAGTGTAGTTTTACCACTACCAGATGCCCCCATAACACCAACAAATTCTCCTTCTTCTACAGTGAAACTTATATTATTTATAGCCTTAGTTATATTACCTTTCCTTCCATAATACTTTTCTATATTATCTACTCTTAATATTTCTTTCCTCATAATTGTTCCTCCCATTTCTTACTATAGGACTATTGTATTTCTTTTTTAACATTGCATCCATTGAAGTATCTAACATAAACCTTACAGTTTTGTAATACTAATTTTCTATAAATATTTCCATTTATACTATTATAATACTTCTTTTAAATAAAATAAAAATGGACTAAAAATTAATAGTATTATAAAATTTAATTTAATAGAGGAGGTTGATTTATGATAATTGAAAATATATTTTTAAAAACATTAATAGATTTATCTTGGTTACTAGGAATTATAGTTATTATGGGATTGTTACTTGGTGTTTTAAGAAATACAGCTATGGCTAACTATCAAAAAAGATTTGGTAGACAAGCTATTTATATCACTGGAATTGTAGGTGTTCCTATTCATGAACTTAGCCACCTTATAGTAGCATTATTATTTGGACATAAAATTAAAGAAGTGAAATTTTTTCAAGTTAATAGTGAAAATAGAACTTTAGGATATGTAAATCATTCATATAACCCTAGGAATATCTATCACCAAATTGGAAACTTCTTTATAGGTATAGCTCCCATAATATGTGGTAGTTTGATTCTTATTTTATTACTTAAAATATTTGTACCTTCCTCTTTAGAAAATACTAATGATTTATTAAGTGCTAATGGTGTATTTACATTTTTAAAAAGCATCTTCTCATTAACTAACTTTAAAAGATTAGAATTTTATTTATTCTTATACTTGGTATTTAGCATATGTTCTCATATATCTTTAAGTAAAGCAGATATTAAAGGAGCTTTTATAGGTGTTATATTTATTTTCATAATTTTGTTGTTCTTAAATATACTTAACGTAAACATACTGGTTCATATAAATATAATTAAGTATAATTTACTTTTAACTAATGTATTAATAGTTTCATTAATCTTCTCATCAATAAATCTTTTTATTAGCTTCATATTAAATAAAATTTAGAAAAAAACCGTATTCACTTTTAGTAATACGGTTTTATTTTACTTGCTACGATATTCTCTTACTTTATCTACTATTACATATGTTTAAA
>JAEZAL010000252.1 GCA_023427705.1 Bacillota bacterium
CCAAGTAAATGATGTCCAAAGTTTTCTCCAAACCAATATAGTGGATTTCCAGGCTCAGCATACATTAAAAACATAAAGTTTGTATTCCATAATAAATTTAAAAAATATATAGGTATAGCCATGATAACTGTGAAAATAATACATTTTGGTATTTGTTTTATATCTGGACATATATCTTTTCCAACAACTAACATCAACGGATAAGTAGCAAGTAAAATATGAATAGTAAAACTATGAATATGCATAAAATTCATAAAAGGTAGCTCTATCCATGTTGGTGCTATTAAAGCTGCTAAAGCAGCTGGAACACAAACTGCATAAAGAAAGTTGTCCAACATCTTTGATGGCTTATACACATGATAAGCAATTATAAAAATATTAATACTACATAAGTGCAAGGGTATATACTTAACACCATAATTCCCACCTATTAAAAGCATAACTATTTTAAAAATTTCATCTGAAACAATTAGTAAAGCTATCAATTTTCTTAATTTTAAGCGTCTTTCTTTATCACTTACCTTATAAATATAACAACACCCAATAGTAAAGATGATAAAAAAAGCTAACCAGAATAAATGTGTAACTCCAAAATAGCTAAACCCAACGCCTTCTTCAATTGTTTCTACTGTGTTTAAAAAATATCTCATCATCTCATCTCCTCACCCTAAAACTATACCAAAACAAAACATATTTTTACAAGTTTTTCTATAAAGTCTAAATGTTAATATATATTTAAATTTATTCAAATAAAAAAGAAGTTAGAATCTATCTAACTTCTAAAACTTATTATCCTAATGGTAAAATTTCAACTATTTCCATAAATACAGCAGTTGAAGCATCTTTTAATTGTGCTTCTTTTACTAATTTATTTATTTTATCTTCATCTGTAACAGTCTTCAATACTACTCTTGCACCTTGATTTCTTAAAGCCTTATCTTCCGCTTCAGGATTATGAGCAAATAATGTTAGAACAGCTATTTGTCTTTCTAACATATTCTTCTTAGTATTTCCTTCTGTAGCTATGTTAAATACTAAAGTATTATCATTAACTAATCCTGGAATTATAGTTGCTGCATTTGGAGTTCCATCTTCATTAGTTGTAGAAACAACAACTGCTGCCGCTTTACTTGCATTATTTTTTAAAATTTCTTTTACCTTTGCTTCATCCCATGAACTTTGTTGATAATATACTTCTGTAGATGCTTTGGAAATAGTATCTACATCAGCTGTAACAGCTTCAGTTTCTTTTTTTGCTGAACAAGCCATCATTGATAATGCAATTGTTCCCCCTAGTAGTAATGCAATCAATCTCTTTTTCATTTTTAAACACCTCTATAAAATTTATGTAACCATGTCATTATATATTCTTTTTCCACTTTTTTTAACAAATATTTATTTTATTGGCACTTTTAAAGCAATATTTTTAATGTATTTATTATAATTATTAGATTTAATTATGCAAGTAAAAAATGCCTATATAATAGGCATTTTTTACTTGTATATATTTAAAAACTTCTGAATTAATTTGTACTTTCTACTAATTGCTTTTCCTCTTCTAATTTTTCTTGTTCTAACAATTGATTATCATACTTCTTAACTAAAGGAATACTTAGTATTGTATAAATGACACCTAATATAATTTGCCAAAGTACAGCAGATATTTGTCCCCCTGTCCCAATAAAAGCATATATTCCAGGTGGAGCAGTCCAAGGAACTCCAGTACCATTTAATCTAGCAACTAATCCAATACTAGTAACAAAATAAGTTAATATAATCCCAATAACAGGTAAGACGATATATAATGAACCAAGATAAATATTATACATAATTGGATATCCAAATACTAATGGTTCATGGATTCCGAATACAGCCGGCAGCAATCCTAACTTAGAAATTTCTTTACCCTGTCTACTTTTCCCAACAATTAAGAAAGCAATACACATATATAATCCAGTTCCAGTTGCATAAGTT
This sequence comes from Bacillota bacterium, assembly GCA_023427705.1. Lineage (GTDB taxonomy): Bacteria > Bacillota > Clostridia > Clostridiales > Clostridiaceae > Clostridium. The sequence continues at coordinate 1,975 of JAEZAL010000252.1, forward strand.
AAAAATTCATTAGTAATAATATTAGGTAATGCTTCTCCAGCTTGAAAAGCAAGTCTATTTTGATCACTTAACATCAATAATGCTGGTGATAATGCTCCCATTACAATTGACGTTCCATGAATTCCAAAGAACCAAAGCACCATAGCAAAGAATATAGCAAAAGAGAATCCCCACAAGCTTCCAGATAAACTTTGAAGTGGCTTTGATAAAAGAACATTTAAGAAATCATGAATATTCCCAAATGGTGATATTTCAAGTAATATTTTAATAATAAACATTCCAACAAAAATTATTGCTATTGGTATTAGTGATGAAAAAGAATTTGCTACTTCTGGTGGAACTGCATCTGGTAATTTTATTGTTAATTTCTTCTCTATAAGATATTTATATAATGTTGGGACAATAAGTCCTATAACTATAGCTACAATTAAACTTGAAGCTCCCAGTCTTGAAAGGGCAATTGCTGATGACCCATCTTCTAATGTACTTATAGGCGTCATAAAATAAAATACTCCTAAACTAATTACAGCAGCATAGATTGGTTTTACTTTTGGATCTTTATATTGTTCTGCTAAATTATGCGAAATGAATAACAGGCAGATAATTCCCCCTAAATTCATAGTCCCATTCATAAAGCTATTCACTTGATTTTGCCATACTGATGCTTCAGATACTCCCAATAAATTAGTAACAAAATTTATATAAGCTTCAGAAGGAAAATTAGTAATTAACAAAGCTATTGATGCAACAATCGTAAATGGTGCATATGCAATAACACCATTTTTTATAGCAGTAACATATTTATTTGTACTAAACTTACTTATCCAAATTAACATTTTATCTTTCATGTTTTATCCCCTTTCATTATTTAATAAAATTAATTATTTACTTAAAGAACACAATAGCTGCTTCTTTTGTTTTATTATCAATCTTAATTAAAACATTATCCTCATCTATAAATTCAACTACAGCATTCCCAAAAACCTTAATATTTTTAGTAGTTCTATTTTTTAATTTATAAGTATACTGTCCTAACGAATTTGTAAATAAAACAACTGCTCCACGTCCAGTATTTTTACTAATTTTTTCATGAACTTCAAATGTTTCACCAGGTCGTCCAAACATAATTGGATATGCTTCAGTTATATCTTCCCTAACTTCCTTATAAACTGATAAACTATCATTAAATAATTGAACTCCCTCTTTAGAAATACTTAATAAATCTCCCCAAATTCCATTTTGACCTAGGATAAGAGAAGCAATATTTAATAATTGAGAGTCATATCCATCGTCAGGTAAATAATGAGTTAAAAATAAAACTGATGGAATCCATTTATCATAATCTAAAATTCTTCTTGATATCCAAGTTCTAGCAGGGCCAGGATTAACAAAAATATTAGACCAAGTATCAGGC
>JAEZAL010000267.1 GCA_023427705.1 Bacillota bacterium
CAAACCCCATAAATTCAGTTTCTCCTAAAATATACTTAATAGGCATCTTTTTACTTCTTTTTTCAATTAAAGCCATATATTCTTTTTCATCTTTATGAGAAACTTCTTTATCTCTATTAGTAATAAGATATATTCTATCCTTACCTAATACCATACCTAATAATAGTTGTGAATCCAACACATAGGTATCTATATCTTTTTCTTTTAAATTTTTAGCTCCAATTTCTAATAGTTCCCCTATAGTTTTTTCATCTGGCTTTATTCCTTCTGCTGTCATAAGGGCTGCTATTGCAACTTCTAATTGAGCATCATCTGGTTCCTTTGTAGTAAGTTCTTGAAGCTTTAATCCTGGATAAGCAATTACTTTAGATAGAATATTATCACTTTTTCCTAACCATCTTATTAATTCATATGTTATTCCTGAAACGATAGGTATTAATAAAACTCTAAGTGCTAGTCTCTCTAAGAATCCTCCCCATCCAGTAAAACTGAATATTATTATACTTACAAACATAATAAGGAATAAGAAGTTAGTTCCACATCTTGGATGAAATCTAGTAAAACTTCTTACATTTTCTACTGTTAATTCTTCTCCTGCTTCATAGCAGAAAATTGATTTATGTTCAGCTCCATGATACTGAAAAACCCTATATATATCTTCCATTTTACTAATTGTGTACATATATATAAGTAAAATAGTAATTCTAATCATAGCTTCTATTAAATTTAATAATACTGGACTTAAATTTAATATACTAAATAACGAAGCAATACCTGTAGGTAGTGCAACAAATAATCCAATAGCTAAGGCAAAAGATAATATCATAGTACCTCCAACTATCAAATCGTTACTCTTTTCTCCAAATTTACTTTTTAGCCAAACTTCAAACTTTGATTCTTCTTCATCTTCATCAAAAAAAGATGCTGAATAGTTTAAGGTGTCAATCCCTGTAATCAATGAATCAATAAGCACAAATATTCCTCTTATAAATGGAATATTTAAAAACTTATATCTTTTAGTTATTGGTGCCACATTTTTCATATCTATTTCTATTTTCCCATTAGGCTTTCTAATTGCAGTAGCTTGACCTTTGCTTCCTCTCATCATAACACCTTCAATTACAGCTTGGCCTCCTACTTCGCACTTTCTCATACTACCACTCTTTCTAATTATAAATTATTTTTATATTTAAAATAACAGTGTCCACATAAAGATTCGTATTCAACATTGTTTACATTATCAATAGCTACTTGTTCTCCTTCAAAGACAAATCTGTTATTTACTTTTCTTCCATTTAATACTGCTTTTCTTCCGCATTTACATATAGTCTTCATTTCTTCTATGCTATGCGCTAATAATAGCAATCTTATGCTTCCCTCAAATCCTTGCATTCTGAAATCTGTTCTAAGGCCATAGCAAATAACAGGTATATCTAACCCCACAGCAATTTCAAAAAGATTATCTATTTGTTTGGATTTTAAAAATTGTACCTCATCTACTAAAATACAATCTATATTTCCGTTTATTTCTTTATATTTTTTTACCTTTTCTAATATATCGTCTTCTTCATAAATAACAAAATCTACTTTTCTTTCTACTCCAAGTCTTGAAACTAATTTTTCTCCACCTTTAGTATCTGTAAAAGGCTTAATTAATATAACCTTCATACCTCTTTCTTCATAATTATATGCTACTTGCATAAGGTGTGTTGATTTTCCTGAGTTCATAGCTCCGTATCTAAAATATAATTTGCTCATATTTATGTCTCCTTTACATTAGATACATAGATTATAGCATTTTTATTTATATAAGTAATCAAAAATATTTTTATTATGTATCTTCTTGACCATAATATTAACCTATGATATACTCTAGTAGTTATTTAAGTATTCGAAAGAGGTGAAATAAATGAGAGAAGGCATACATCCAAAATACAATCACGAAGCTGTAGTTAAGTGTGCATGTGGAAATACTTTTACAACTGGTTCAGTTAAAGATGAACTAAAAGTAGAAATATGCTCTAAATGCCACCCATTCTTCACTGGAAAACAAAAAATTATTGATGTTGGCGGAAGAGTTGACAAATTCAATAAGAGATTCAATCTTAACAAGTAGAAATTCTGGGAAAGATATTATCTTTCCCATTTTTCTTTTTACGGACTTATAAATCAATTTATATTATACATATCATAAAACCTTGTAAAATCTGTAAGCTTATACTAATATTTATAATTAAATAAATATATATTATATCGTAGTTACTTAAAGCATACCAAGGCAAAAGTAACATTTCTTAAATTTATCTTAGATTTTTTATTTTTTTACTTATATTAGTAATAATTATATTATAATATTTATATTGATATAATCTTATATTTATTATGTTATTTAGAAAAGCGAGTGTTATATATGAAGAAAATTTTAATATTAACAACTTCTACAGGTGAAGGTCATAATCAAGCTGCAAAATCAATTTCAACTACTTTTGAGAAATCTGGTTACGAAGTAATAACTCATGACTTTTTAAAAAATAATAGTAAATTTTTAACTAAGTTATTTATCAAAGGCTATGAAATATCAGCTTCATTCCTCCCTAAAACTTATGGAGTTGGTTATAAAATAACTGATACAAGTTTTACTAATAAACTTTTATCATTTATGTTTTCAATAACTAAGAGAAAAATTAAGAAAATGATTGAAGATACAAAACCTAATATAATTTTAGTTACTCATCCTTTTGCTGTAAGTATTATTAGCTCACTTAAAAGAAAAGGCTTAGATATTCCTGTAATAGTTATAGTAACCGACTTTAAAGCTCATGCAACTTATATAGATAACAGTATAGATGCTTATATTACAGCTAGTGAAAACACAAAATCAGATCTTGCAAATAGAGGAATTGATTCTAGAAGAATTTTTTCTTATGGTATTCCAGTTAAAGATGAGTTTCTTGATAATAAATTAGATATTCATTCTACTAAAAATGATGGTTATTTTAATATACTACTTATGAGTGGGAGTATGGGGTTAAAAAATATATCTTATGTCTTAAAGGAATTGTTGAATAATTCTAATAAACTAAGAATAACTGTAGTTTGTGGTAAAAATGATAAACTTAAAGATAGTTTATTAAAGGAATATAACCATTCTATAAAAAATAAAAAACTCCATATATTAGGATTTTCTAGAGATATTGATTGTCTAATGGAATATTCAGATTTAATAATAAGTAAACCTGGAGGTTTAACTGTTACTGAAGCAATAAATAAACATCTACCAATGTTAATACCTTTTGCCATTCCTGGACAAGAAACTCAAAATGTTGAGTTTTTAACTTCTAATGGATATGCTATCAATATTGATAACTTGCTAGAAATTAACCTTATTATAGATAATCTAATATCAAACCCTAAAGAATTAGAAAAGATGAAATTTAATTTATCTAAATTATCATCACTTTACTCTAAGGAAAATATAGTTGCTCTAGCTAATAGTCTAGCTATTAAAGAATTTTAAAAAGCTATTATAAATTTATTTTCAAAGTATCTATTAAAAAATAAATTAAACTCCAAATAAACATTAGTATTAAAGTTTATTTGGAGTTTATTAATTACTTTATTTAAAATATATTACTAAATTACATAGTCTCTTATAAGCATATTTTTTTCTATCTATAAATAATAATACTTACTTCTTTTCTATTTCACTTTTACTAAAAATACTGATAAACTCTTTATTATTCTTAGTTTTTGAAAGCATATTTATTAGTTTTTCAGTAACATTTTCTACATTTCCATCCCTATACATTACTCTTCTTATTGAATAAGCAACTTCTTTTTCTTCATTAGATAAAATTAAATCTTCTTTTCTAGTACCAGATTTATATATATCAATTGCAGGGAAAATTCTTCTTTCCTGTAATCTTCTATCTAAGTGAACTTCCATATTACCTGTTCCCTTAAACTCTTCAAATATCATATCATCCATTCTTGAACCTGTATCTATTAATGCTGTTGCTAAAATAGTTAAACTTCCACCTTCTTCAACATTTCTTGCAGCACCAAAAAATTTCTTAGGCATTATTAAAGCTCCTGGATCTAATCCTCCAGATAATGTTCTTCCTGTAGGTGTTATAGTTAAATTATATGCTCTAGAAAGCCTAGTTAAACTGTCTAATAAGATAACAACATCTTTTCCTTGTTCAACCATTCTCTTTGCTCTTTCTAAAACCATTTGTGATACTTTTGCATGATTTTGAGGTTCTTCATCAAAAGTAGAATATATTACATCACCATTTATAGACCTCTTCATATCCGTTACTTCTTCAGGTCTCTCATCAATTAATAATACTATTAGTTTAATATCCGGATAATTTTTAGATATGTTTTGGGCTACTTTCTTTAATAAAGTAGTTTTACCAGCCTTAGGAGGGGCTACTATTATACCTCTTTGACCTTTTCCTATTGGACAAATTATATCCATTAATCGT
>JAEZAL010000353.1 GCA_023427705.1 Bacillota bacterium
TGTATATATATAATGTGCAAAAAAATACATTAATAAAAACTAAGTATGGAAAATTAGATGATGAGCTTAAAACTTTACCAATAGATGAATCTTATGTTCAATACGATGAAGAATATACTTATTCATATATAAAACTTATTGATGAAGAAGTTAGTTATTTAAGATGTCCTAGAGCAAATATGGCTATAGATTTACAGTATATAAAAAATGATAAAGTATATGATATATTTAAATAATAATTTAGAAGGACTGATTAATAGTCCTTCTAAATTATTGTTTTATTTTTACTTTTTTGATAGAAATAAATATATAATTTATATAAACATAAATAAAAAATATTTGAAATGAAAATTAAAAATGAATTCCATATAAACAAAGTTGTAAGTAATTGAATTTCAGATTTACTTGACTGATAAATAAAATATATACTTGTAATATAAATTATGCTTATAGAAATAGGTATTATTAATGAATAAATTATTATCTTGCGTAAAGTAAGTTTTTTAATAACAAAACCAGTAACTATTCCTAAAACTATAGGAATAACAAAATATAAAATAGGAACTAAATTTAAAATAACTTCTTTTTGCACTATTTCACCTCCTGACTCAACTCGTAACTATATATAATTGAGTAATAATATACCCTAGTTAAAAAATCAATAAGTACTAATATTTAAATAATGAATAGTCTAAAATTATATTCTAATTTAATTATATACAAATCATTGGAAAAATAGTAAATATATTGACAATATTGATACTCGATATTACAATTAATTTATATATATAGAATATATTTTTTTTATGTGGCTAATATCGAGTATCGATGTTTAAGAGGTGAGAATAAATGCCGAGGGAACAATTTCAAAACTTAACTGAACCAATGTATTATATTTTAATAGCATTAATGGAAGAACGATGTGGAGTAGATATAATGGAAGCGGTAGATGATATTTCTAGAGGGAGAGTAAAAATAGGTCCTGGAACATTATATGCCTTACTTGGTAGATTTGAAAAAGAAGAAATGATTAGAGAAACTGAAGTTATAGGAAGAAAAAGAAGTTATATAATTACCGAGAAAGGCTTAGAGCTACTTAAGGATGAATATAATCGCTTAATAAGGCTAACCAAAGATGGAGAATCTTTTTTAGGGGGAAATAGTAATGGTATTTAAGGGAAAGAAAATAGTTCTATTTAAATTTTTACCATATGAATATAAAAGTTTGGAAGAATATTTAGAAAAGATGGCATTGCATGGCTGGATGTTAGAGAATATACAAGGATATTATTTGAAATTTAATAAAAGCCAGCCTAAAAGGATAAAATATTCAGTTGATATAATGGATAGTATATCTTTTTTGGATGATGATAGTGAAAAAGTTTTAGAATATAGGGATTACTGCAAAGAAGCAGGTTGGAATTATATTTGTAGTAGTGATAAAATACAAATTTATTGTAGCGAATCGGTGGATAATATAGTAGATATTCATACTGATGAAATTGAAAAATTTAATATTATTGCAAAAGCATCATTTAAATATTGCTGTTTAAATATGATAACATTAATGTGTATTTTATTAACTCAATATATATCTACAATAGGAAATTATAATGCCAATTTTTTAGCTAGTATAGTAAGTTTAAGTGGGCTAGTATTTGCTAGTGTTTTTTCACTACATGAAATACTTGGAATAATAGCATTTTTAATATTTATTATAAAAGGAAAAATTTCAATAAGTAAGGGAAGTAAAGTTAGCTATAATTTTAAAAATATAGTTTTAATAAGGAGATTGTTACATTCTTTACTATTCATGCTTATACTTATTATATCTACATATATTGCTATAGCATATGATATTGAGATTTTGAAGATGGTTAGTATTATAATTATTATAGTGATTATAATAAATTATTTAGTTAAATTTATTAAAAATAAGGATTATAAGAATAAAAAGTTATTAATTTCATTAATATATTTAATTGGAATATTAATAATGTTTTTTACCATTAGTAATAACATTGTTAATAATTCATTTATTAGGAGTTATATAGATGATACTAAAAGCTTAGAGAAGGTAAAACATTTAACCCTAGGTGATTTTGATGATATCAGAAAAGATGATTCAATATATTATGATCTAAATCAATCACCAATAGCATTGCATTTATTTTATAGTGATGAAGGACAAAATATTTACTTAAGTTATGATATTTTTGATAGTAAGTATAAATGGCCAGTTGAGTATAACTTTAATAAGAAAATGAAATTTGCTAATAAAAATGGCATAGAATATATAGAAAAAGAAACTAATTTCCCAAATGATATAAAAGTTTATATGAATGAACACGGACATAAATATATAATAGTCTCTCAAAATAAAATGGTAGAAATATTCACTATTGAAGGTGTTAGCGAAAATGAATTAATAAATGCTGTTTATGAAAAAGTATTTAAAACAAAATAAATGTGTATTTAAAATATAAATAAGGAGTTGTCTAAAAACAACTCCTTATTCTATATATTTATTATGCAATTTTTGAAACGTCCTAAGGAGTTTCTTCTATAATTATTTCATTCTTTAATTTTTTCATTATGACTAGTTATATACTTTTTCTTCAAATCCTGAAAAGTTTAGAGAAATATTTAAGTTTCCATTTTTGCATCTTAATTCATCAATAAATTTCTTTTGATCTACATCAATCTTCATTTGAACTATATAGTGGATTTCAAATAGAGAACCAAAGTCTCTTGTTCTAAGAGTTTCAATTTTCCATGAGCTTGTGTACTTGTCTAATATTTCATCAAATATTCCATCATAATTTAAGTCTTCTGGAATTGTTATTTTAAGCTTTGAAGTCTTAGTTTTAGGCATAGCAAATTTTGTTGCATCTAATATTAGTGTTAAAGCACAAAGTACTATAGTAAATATAAATGCATATCCAATATATCCCATACCGCATGTTAATCCAACTGCTAAAGTAAAGAATACATATGTTATATCCTTTGGATCTCCAGGAGCACTTCTAAAACGAATAATTGAAAATGCTCCAGCTAAACTAAATGCTCTTGCTACATTATTACCTACTAAAAGTATAATTATTGATATTATCACTGGTAGCATAATTAGTGTTACTGTAAAGCTTGGTGCATAACCTTCTCTTTTGTGAGTTTTCATGTATGCAAAGCTAATAATCAATCCAAGAACAATTGATGATAACATAATAATTAAAGCATTAAATAAAGTAAATGACTCCCCATTAGTTGATGTTATTATTGTTTCTAGCATATGCTTTTCCTCCTTATGTCACAAATATTATTTAAACAATAACTCTTATATTCATTTCCATATTTAGAAAAGTGAGTATTGTATATTTTTAATTCTGAAAATACTTTAGTTAACCAAAATGGCATTGCACCTAATATTTTAACTTCCATAAGATAATATCCTTTTGGAAGTATTTCCTCTCCATAACCATTCATTTTAAGAGATAAGTTATCACGTCTACTTAATATATTTGAATCGAATGTAATTCTAAAATCATTATCATTTTTTCCAAAGAGAGCTTTTCTACTATAACTTATGAATACTTTAGGCTGTACATTATTGTTTTCTAAATAGTATTCTATTTCATTTAAAACTTGATTATTTAAATAATCAATTGAGTCTGGTCGTATTCTATAATCTAAAAACATTTCAGCTTCTCTTAAGCTTAAGGTAGCTCTTCTTTTACTAACAATGCCGTTTATTTTCTTTTTAAGTTCTAAAAATACTTTATCATTATCACCTATTGGAGCTTTATAACTTCTTAACCTAAGTTTTTCTTTATAATAAGGTTTATTAATTGAATGTCTAATTACGTGACTATCTTCAGTATCATAGTAAATGCTATAAATATTGTAGTTATTTCCATCTTTACAGTATTTATCTGCATTCATATATTTATATAAAATAGGCAAAAGAGATTTATATTGACTTTCATTTAATATGAACTTCTTCTCAAATCTTTTAAATGCTTTTATTGCCATATAATTACCTCCTATTTATTTTCTTCTTGAGGTAATTATATAAACT
>JAEZAL010000308.1 GCA_023427705.1 Bacillota bacterium
ATGTAAATTTATCGATAATTATAAGGATAAAGGTGTACTGATTCCTTCCTCTAACAAAGATGAATTAATTTTGATGCCAGAAGTTGAAAAGGCTATAGAAGATGGTGATTTTCATATATATATTATGGATACTTTAGATGATGCAATAGAAACTTTAATATTAAAAGAAAATGAAACAATAGAGGAGTTTTATTTTATATTAAAAGAAGAAATAAAAAAATATAGATCAAAAAAAGAATAATAAAATAGGAGTGCTAATATATGGCACTCTATTTTATTCAAATAAATATCCAAATATTACTAAATATATTTGACTATAAACAAAGTAATATGTTAAAATTATGGAAAAAGAAGGAAATTATACTACATTGGAGGAGGTGGACTCTAGAGCAATTGCTTTAGAGGGATTTATATGTATCTTAAATTTGATAAAAAAGATGATAAACTTTTAATAAGTTTAATGGGGGAGTTAGATCATCATAGTGCAGAAGAGGTTAGAGTTAAGATAGATGATAGAATAGATAGAGATAACATAAGAAAAGTTATATTAAATTTTAGTGGTGTAACTTTTATGGATAGTTCAGGAATTGGAGTAGTTATAGGTAGATATAAGAAAATGAAAAATAGAAATGGAAAACTATGCGTAGCAGAAATAAATAAAACGGTAAATAAAGTTTTTGAAATTTCCGGTATGTATAAAATTATAGATGTTTATGGAAATATTGATGAAGCCATAGTGAATATTTAATGGAGGGTTTAAAATGGTTGATAATAAAATTAGTATTGAATTAATGAGCAAATCCGAAAATGAAGGTTTTGCAAGGGTAGCTGTGGCAGCTTTTGTATCTCAGTTAGACCCAACTGTTGAAGAATTAACAGATGTAAAAACAGCTGTTTCCGAAGCTGTAACAAATTCTATAATACATGGTTATGAAAACAAAAAAGAGGGTATAATCAAAATAGAGGCAAGTATATCTGAAAATGAAATAACCATAATAATTGAAGACTATGGCAAGGGAATTAAAGATATTAAACAAGCGATGGAGCCATTATATACTTCTAAACCAGAACTAGAAAGGTCTGGAATGGGTTTTACTGTTATGGAAACCTTTATGGATAACTTAGAAGTTTTTAGTGAATATGGAAAAGGAACAAAAGTTGTTATGAAGAAGAAATTTAATACAGTAAGTTAGGTGAAGTAGATGGAAAATGGAAGTATAAGAAAAGAGGTGTATAATTACGAAGAGAATTCTCAATTAATACCTCTAGCCAAAGCGGGTAATCAAGAGGCTATGAATAAGGTTATTGAAATGAACTTACCTCTTGTATCATCCATTAGTAAAAAGTTTCTAAATAGAGGTTATGATTATGAAGATATATTTCAAATAGGATCTATTGGCTTAGTTAAGGCTATTAATAACTTTGACGAAAAGTTTAATGTGAAATTCTCTACTTATGCAGTTCCTATGATAATAGGAGAGATAAAAAGGTTTATAAGAGACGATGGTATAATAAAAGTCAGCAGAAATGTAAAAAGTTTAGCTAGAAAGCTTCACTTTGATAGGGAAGAATTGACTAAAAAATTAGATAGAGAGCCAACTATTGAAGAACTATCTGAGTATTCAAATATTGAAAAAGAAGAAATATTATTTGCAATAGAGTCTTCTGTTAACATGCAATATCTTTATGATACTATTCACCAAGATGATGGAGCACCTGTTTTACTTATAGATAAATTAAGTGAAAAAGGTGAAGATGACAGTGATATGATAAATAGAATTGCACTTAAGGAAGCATTAAGAAGCTTAGATAGTAAGTCTAGACAAATAATAATGCTTAGATATTTTAAAGATAAAACTCAAGTTCAGGTAGCTAAGATGCTTGGTATTAGCCAAGTTCAAGTTTCAAGAATAGAGAAGAAAGTTTTAGGATTAATGAAAGAAAAATTAGAAGAATAAATGTTCATTTAAAATAATATTTATATTTGAAGTTTATAAAAATATTATTATGTATATAATTTTTATAAGTTATATCTTTCATTATAGAGGAAGGTTGATATTATATTTACCTATTTGGATTTTATTATGTCCAAAGGAATATAATATCAATCTTCTTTTTATTCCCCAAAAAATCCCAGTGTTGATTTTGTATAAAGAGGGATAATAAATTTAGAGAATTATAGAAAGGAGTAATCTTATGTCTAGAAATAAAAGGCCTAGTGAACAACAAATATTAAAGAAGTTTAAAACTATTACAAATCAAACTAATCCAAAGCCTAGAATAGCTAGAAATTGTGTGAGAGCTTTTTTAGTTGGAGGAGCAATATGTACTATAGCTCAAATATTCCAAGAGTTGTTAATACAATTTGGAATTGCAGAAGATGATGTTAAGATGCTTCTTCCCATTATTATGGTGTTTTTAGGTGCATTATTAACGGGTGTTGGAATATATGATAAAATAGCATCTTATGCAGGAGCAGGAACAGTAGTACCAATAACAGGCTTTTCAAATGCAATAGTTGCACCAGCAATAGAATTTAAAAAAGAGGGGTTTATTTTTGGAGTTGCAGCAAAAATGTTTACAATAGCAGGCCCTGTACTTGTATATGGAATAGGAAGTTCAGTTATAATAGGAATAATTTATTATATTATAAAACTATTAATGTAAGAAAGGCGATAGTTATGAATAACACAAAAAAAGTTGGAAAGCAAACAGTTAAGTTAGTGAATCCTCCTAAGATTATAGCAACTTATTCTATAGTTGGTCCTAAAGAAGGCGAGGGGCCATTAGGAAGTTATTTTGATGAAATATTAAATGATGATTTATTTGGAAAAGAAAGTTTTGAAAAGGCTGAAAGTGAAATGTTATACACTGCAATAACTTCTGCTATAAATCGTGCAAAAATAGAAGAGGAAGATATAGATTATTTATTTGCGGGAGATTTACTTAATCAATTAACATCTTCATCATTTGCAGCTAGACAGCTTAATATTCCCTTTTTTGGATTATATGGAGCCTGTTCAACTATGTCAGAATCTTTA
>JAEZAL010000330.1 GCA_023427705.1 Bacillota bacterium
GAAAGATTAAGAGTTGGAGTTACAATAAATCCATTAAAGGATTTTGCTGAAGCTATTGGTGGAGATAAGGTAGAAGTGTTTTCTATAATTCCAGATGGAAGTGATGCTCATAGTTTTGATCCAAAGCCATAGGATTTAAAGGAATTAATAAACTCTGACGTATTTATATATAATGGGCTTGGAATGGAAGAATGGATAGATTCTGTTTTAGGAACTATAAAAGGAACGGATGTAAGAATATTAGAAGCAAGTAATGGTATTAAGGCAATAAGTATTTCAGAAGAAGAGCATGAAGGCCATGACCATGAAGAAGGTGAAGAACATGACCATGAAGAAGGTGAAGAACATTCAGACGAAGAGCATTCAGAAGAAGAACATGACCATGAGCATGACCATGGTGGAGTAGATCCTCATGTATGGTTAAGCCTAGATAACGCTATTATACAAGCAGAGAATATAAAAAATACTCTTATAGAATTAGATCCAGAAAACAAAGATTATTACGAAGCAAATTTTCAAACTTTAAAAAGCGATTTCACTTCATTACATGATGAATACGAAAATAAATTTAAAGATTTAACAAATAAAAATTTTGTTACAGGACATGCAGCCTTTGCATACTTATGTAAAGACTTTGGATTAACTCAAAAAAGCATTGCTGACGTTTTTGGTGAAGGTGAATTAACAGCTAGAAACTTAGAAGCATTGATAAATTATAGTAAAGAAAATGGAGTAAAGACAATCTTCAGTGAGTCTACTTCTAGCGAAAAAGAAGCAGAAACTTTAGCAAAAGAAGTAGGAGCTAAGGTAGTAAAAGTTTATAGTCTTGAAACAAAAGAAGATAATATGAGTTACATAGAAGGTATGAGATATAATTTAGAAACAATATATAATTCATTAAGTGAATAGAATTAATTAGAGTTGTATTGTATAAGGAGTTTATAAAATTATTCATGGGATAATATTTTATAAGCTTCTTTTTTTCAGTATAGAGGAGATAGATATTATATTCTAGTGACTTATGGGTTAATAGGTACTAAAGAATTAAATATCTATATCCTCTTTTTTATAAAAAAATGGTAAAATATTTGAGTAAGGTGGTGTATATATGAGCAAGGCATTAAGCTTTTATAAAGAAGAGATTTCTAAGAAGAGTGAAGAAATAAAAAGTTTAAATAATATAATAAATATCATTTCAACTATAAGGTTAGTGATAGTTTTATTAACTATTGGAAGTGGATATTATTTTTATAAAAAAGAACAGATATTACTTTTAATTTCATCTGTTATTATTGGGTTTTTAATATTTACTATTATAGCTATTTTTCATAATAAAAAGATAAAGAGAAAAAAGGAATGTGAACTCTATATTAATATTAATAAAAGAGGAATAGATAGAATAAATGGAACCTTTAAAGAGCAAGAAGATAAAGGTGAAGAATTTTTAGATGATAAGCACCCTTTTAGTAGTGATTTAGATGTTTTTGGTAGAAATTCATTATTTCAAATGATAAATTCTACTAAAACTAAATTTGGAAGAATAAAATTAAGTGAATTAATATCATTAAAAAGTATTCCTAAGAAATCAGAAATAGTGGCTAAACAAGAAGCTATTAAAGAATTAGGAGATAAAGTTAACTGGAGACAGGAACTAGAGGTAAAATCAACTTTTAAAAAGAGTGGATTAAAGGATATTAATGAACTAATAGAATGGGCATCATGTAAAAAAGAGATAAAACCTTTATTAAAAGTAGTACCATATATATTTATAGCTATTACAATTGCATCTATTTTTTTAGTTGTATTAGGAATTTTACCTATAACATATATGATTTTAGTATTTATGATTAATTATTTAGTGGTAAAGGTTCTAACTAAGGATCTTGCTGAAATAATTTCATTATTTAGTAATCATAAAAAAGATATAGAAGCTTATACTAACATACTTGGTTTAATAGAAAATGAAGAATTTAAAAGTGATTTATTAAGAGAATTACAAAAAAGATTAAAATCTCAAAATACAAGTGCTGTAAAAGAAATGAGGGCATTAAAATCCTTGGTAGACTGGTTAGGGGATAGTAGTAGCAATGCATACTACCTTCTTTTAAATGTAACTATTTTATCAGATACATTTATTTTAAGAAACTTAGAAGCCTGGAGAAATTTAAATGGTGGAAGCTTAAAGAATTGGCTTGAAGTTATGGGCGAATTTGAGGCATTATCTAGCATTTCAAATTTAGCTTTTGATTTTGATAGCTGGTGTTTCCCTGAAATATACAATGAAGATAAGGTAGAAGGGATAAATGTAGCTCATCCTATGTTAGGAGAAAAAGCAGTATCTAATAGCTTTATTTTAGATTCAAAAAACGGAATAAGTAGAAAAGTTGCTTTAATTACAGGATCTAATATGTCAGGGAAAAGTACTTTCTTAAGAACTATAGGAGTAAACTTATTATTAAGCTATATTGGAGCTCCTGTTTGTGCAAAGAAATTCAGTTGTAGTATCTTTAGTATTTATACTTGTATGAGAACTAAAGATAATTTAGAAGAAAGTATATCTTCTTTTTATGCTGAAATATTAAGGATAAAAATACTAATAGAAGCAGCTAAAAATGGAGAAAAAGTATTTTTCTTATTAGATGAAATATTTAAAGGAACTAATTCAAGAGATAGACATGAAGGAGCTAAGGTTCTTATAAATCAATTAGTAGGTAATGGAGCAATGGGGTTAGTATCAACTCACGACTTAGAACTATGCGATTTAGAAGAAAGCAGAAATTGGCTTAAAAATTATAACTTCCAAGAGTACTATGAAGATAATAAAATAAAGTTTGATTACAAGTTAAGAGAAGGAAGAAGCAAAACTCAAAATGCAGTACATCTAATGAAACTTGCAGGAATAAACTTTGATAACAATTAATTGAAATGATTATGACTATGGAACAATTATTATATTCATTAGATAAAGATATATAATATATTGAAAAGAGAGGTCTTTATGGAGTTATTACTTGAGTTTATATTTACCATTATCTTTGAAGGATGTTTTGAAGTTATTTCTAATAAAAAAATAAAACCTAGCATTAGGAAGGTTATTTTGCTGATTATTTCATTGTTTTATTTATTTTTAGTAATAGGAATAGTATTATTAGCAGTTAAGACACCTTTAGTAATTGGAAAAATCATATGTATAGCTGTGGATATTATGATAGTATTTTTTATAATAAAGTTGTGGTTAAAAGTATTAACAGAAAAACCTTTTAAATAAAAATATGATGCTAGTGTGACTTGGAGCCTGCGACGTAAAAATAAATATAAAGTATAAATAACAGAATATAAAAAGTATTAAATAGAGTAATTTTCATGATTCCGAAGAATTGAGGAATTATTACCTTTAGTCTAGGAGTATGTAAATATCGTATGAGGGCGACTTGGAGTTTACGACACAGTAAAAAGAATTTATAAGTATAATACTACAACATATATATAAGTAATATATTTTATAATTCCGAAGAATTAAGGAATTATTACATTCAGCTGGAAAGAGAGAAACATTATATTAGTGCGACTTGGAGCCTGCGACGGAGCAGCTAATATAATATTTCTCTCTTATTTATGGAAATAGTAGTGAAAAATATTTGGAATAATGGCATAATATACTTGTAAGTATAGAAGGTGAGAGGTATAAAATGGCATTTATAATAATTGATTTAGAGTTCAACAACTTAGAGGGGATACATAAATATTATCCAGACTTATTTACAAAGTATCCAAGCCTTGAGAATGCTGAATTAGATAATGAAATAATAGAAATAGGTGCAATAAAGCTAGATAATTATATGAAGCCACTTAATGAATTTAAAGCATATATTAAGCCATCTGCAATTCCAGTTTTAAATCCAAAGATTTCTGAAATAACTAGCATAACTGAAAAGGATTTAGAAAGTGGTTTATCATTTCAAGAGGGGATAGAAAAATTATCAGAACTTATTGATGAGGGAGATGTTATATGCTCTTGGGCAAAGGATGATATAATCGAAATAATCAATAATGCAGTATATTATAAATACGAAAACTTAGATTGGTTAAAGAATTACTTAGATTTGCAGGAATATTCCACTAAAATACTAGGAAAGAAAAAATCATTAAGTTTGAAAAATGCATTAGAAGATTTAAAGATTAAGGTTGATAATAGCAAGCTACATGATGCTTTGAATGATGCAATTTATACAGCTGAAGTATTTAAGCGAATATATAATTCTAGAGTTTTAAAAAATTATATAATTAAAGATATTTATAATATGCCAGCTATGACTATAAAAAATTTATCTGAATATAAATTAGATATAGAGAAATTAGTAGGCAAGTGTCCTAAATGTAATTTAGATATAGACTTTGAATATGATTTTATTCCAATGAAGTGGAGATTTGTAGCTATTGGCAAGTGCTCTAGATGTAATAACAAAATTATAGATGAAGTTATTGTAAAACAAACGTTTAGTGGAGAAGAAGTTTATAATGAAGTTGCAACTATTATTGATGAAATTGAGTATATGAATTATACCTATAAAATTAAGAAGCTAGAAAATAAATTAATTAAATATTAAGTTTTATAGGGTATAAAACAATTGTATTCAAAATGTGATAAAATTTAGATATGACTTGGTTTAATTTTAAGTATTGGAGAAGATAAGTTATGAATATTGCGTTTTTTTTAACACCTAAGAATGAGGTTATATATGAATATCTCGATGCAACCATGAGACAAGTTATAGAGAGAATGGAGCATCATGGATATACGGCTATACCATTAATAAATAAAGAAGGTAAATACGTAGGAACATTAACAGAAGGTGATTTACTTTGGAAGCTTAAAAACACTCCAGATTTAAATTTTAGGAATACTGAAAATGTTAAAGTTATAGATATACCAAGAAAAAGAAAACATAAAAGCGTTTTAATAAATGCAGATGTAGAAAGCCTAATATCCTTATCTACAACGCAAAATTTTGTGCCTGTAGTTGATGATGAGGGGATTTTTATAGGAATAATTAAAAGAAGTGATATAATAAATTATTGTTATAATGAAATGATGAAGAAAAAAATAGTTTAACAAGATAAGATAAAAGGAGGAAGAGTATGATAATTGTTATTTCTCCTGCAAAAACTTTAGATTTTGAGAAGAAACATAGTAACTTACCAATGAGTGAACCTAGGTTTTTAGAGAAGTCGCAGGAAATTATTAATGAAATTGTAAATTATGATAGTTATTCGTTAGAAAAACTTATGAAAATAAGTACAAAGTTAGCTACTTTAAATGTAGATAGATTCCAAAAGTGGACTAAGAGTTTAGATACAGCAAAACAAGCATTACTTGCATTTAAAGGCGAAGTCTTTAGAGGTATTGATGTAGGAAGCTTATCAGATTCTGAACTTTTTTATGCTAATGAGCATTTAAGAATATTATCAGGTTTATATGGAGTACTAAGACCTTTTGATGGAATTAATGAATATAGACTTGAGATGGGTACTAAGCTTAAAGTAAATGGATTAAAAGACTTATATGAATTCTGGGGTACAACCTTAGAGGAAAGTATAATAGAAGAATTAAAGAATCACAAAGATAAAACAATAATAAATTTAGCATCAAATGAATACTTTACAGCTATAGAAGGATTAAGAAAAAATCC
>JAEZAL010000359.1 GCA_023427705.1 Bacillota bacterium
AAACTATTCGTTACTATAATTAAAGGAGATAGAGTATGTTCAGTTATAATAAAATACAAAATTTAAACGAACTAGAATTATCATTATATAACTATATTATGAAAAATAGTGACAAGGTTATTTACATGAGGATAAGGGAGTTAGCTAATGAAGCCCATGTCTCTACTACTACAATATTGCGTTTTTGCAAAAAACTAGACTGTGAAGGATTTTCAGAATTTAAAGTCAAATTTAAAATGTACTTAGAGCAATCTCAAGGTAAGAACCTAGCTGATAATACTTCTATGATAATTGATTTTTTGAAAAAAGCTCAAGGGAATGAGTATAAGGAAAAGATAGATTTAGTTTGTGCTGAAATAAATAAAGCAAATGAAGTTATTTTTGTAGGGATAGGTTTTTCAGGAATACTTTCTAAATATGCAGCAAGATATATTTCAGCTGTAGGTAAAAATGCTCTGTATATAGATGACCCTTTTTATCCAGTAAATATTAGTTATAGTCAAAACTATATTACTATTGCTTTTTCTGTTTCTGGGGAAACGCCAACAGTAATAGATCATATTAATAAGTTAAAGAGAAAGGGTAGTAAAATAATAAGTATCACAAATAATGAAGATTCAACTTTAGCAAAGATATCTGATATTAATATTGGATATTATGTACAGCAAGAAAAAACAGATGAACATGATATTACAACACAAATACCAGCATTATACATAATAGAAACAATAGGAAGAAAATTATATAAAAACTTTAAAGGGTAACCCTAATTATTTTTTTGTTTTTTGGACAAACTATAAAACAGGATATTACAAGGTGGTTTTTATAATTCTATATGAAAATATGAATTAACACCTTAAGTTTTAAAGGAGATAGACGTTATATTATGGAGTCTTGCAGTTTGCAAGGTCCATATAAATATGATGTCTATCTCCTTTTATGGAACAATTTGTTATTTTTATGGAACAAATTATTTAAAGGCGAGGACTGTTTTTTTAAGGGGTGGAAATGATTACAAAGTCAAATATATAATATATAATTAAAACATAAATAAGGATTGGAGGATGGAAATGTGATTTACGATAAACTTGATAAATTCAAAGAAGATTTCTTATGGGGAAGTGCTTCTGCAGCATATCAAGTTGAGGGGTCTTATGATATAGACGGAAAAGGGCCAAGTATTTGGGATAAGTTTTCAGAGATACCTGGGACGACTTTTGAAGGCACTAATGGAAAGGTTGCAGTAGATCATTATAAAAGGTTCAAAGAAGATGTATCTTTAATGAAAGAAATGGGACTGAAAGCATATAGATTTTCAATATCATGGAGTAGGATTTATCCTAATGGTAGAGGAGAAGTAAATGAAAAAGGTCTAGAATTTTATGATGCGTTAATTGATGAACTTATAAAAAATGACATAAAACCTATTATTACTATATATCATTGGGATTTACCACAATATCTTCAAGATCTTTATGGAGGTTGGGAATCAAGAGAAATAATAGATGATTTCAATAACTATTGCATAACCTTATATAAAAGATACGGTAAAAAAGTTAAGTACTGGGTAACCCTTAACGAACAAAATATATTTATGATGTTAGGTTATAAAATAGGAATTCATCCACCAGGAATAAAAGACGAAAAAAGAATGCTTAAAGCAAATCATATTGCAAGTTTAGCTAATGCAAAAGCTATAGTATCTTTTAGAAAATATGTTACTAATGGAATGATTGGTCCAAGCTTTGCTTTTACACCAAATTATGCCTATACATGTAAACCAGAAGATGTTTTAGCTAGAGAAAATGCAGAAGATATGAATTGCCATTGGTGGTTAGATGTTTATTGTTTTGGAAATTATCCAGCCTTTGCCTTAAGTACCTATGAAAAACAAGGAATAGCACCTGAAATAGAAGATGGTGATTTAGAACTGTTGGAAAGAGGGAAACCAGATTTCATAGGAATAAATTATTATAGAAGTGAAACTGTGGAGGAAAATCCATTAGATGGACTTAGTGATTTTGAAGAAATAAATACTTCAGGGAAAAAAGGAACATCTAAGGATTATGGAATACCCGGAAATTTTAAAACTATAAAAAATCCTTATTTAGATAGAACTAATTGGGATTGGGAAATAGACCCATCAGGTTTAAGGGTAGGCATTAGGAGAATAAATAGTAGATATAGACTTCCTATATTAGTAACTGAAAACGGATTAGGTGAATTTGATAAGCTTGAAGAAGGGGACACCATAAATGATGATTATAGAATTAATTTTATAAGAAATCACATAATAGCTTGCAAACAAGCTATATCAGATGGTGTGGAGTTACTAGGATATTGTACATGGTCATTTACAGATCTTCTTAGTTGGCTTAATGGATATCAAAAAAGATATGGATTTGTCTATGTAAACAGAGATGAAAGCGATGAAAAGGATTTAAGAAGAATAAAAAAGAAAAGTTTTTATTGGTACAAAAATGTTATTAAAACTAATGGCGAAGAGCTATAGTTTATATATAAATTTAGGAGGGATTTTTCATGAAAAAAATATTATTAGTTTGTGCAGCAGGGATGTCAACAAGTTTATTAGTAAATAAAATGGTTGCAGCAGCAAAAGAAAAAGGAATAGAAATTAACATTGATGCTTTACCAGTTTCAGAATGTTCAAGCGTTATTGATACTGTTGATATAGTATTACTTGGACCACAAGTAAGATTCCAAAAACCTCAAGTAGATGCTTTAGTAAATGGAAGAATACCTGTAGAAGTTATAGATATGAGATTATATGGAACAATGAATGGAAAAGCAATTTTAGAAGGTGTATTAAAAACTCTTGGGATTTAACAAGAGATTTAATAAATATTATTATTAAGGGGGAAAAACAATGAGTTTTATGAACAAACTAGAAAGCAGTATGGAAAGAATACTTGTTCCTATTGCTACAAAACTTAATGCACAAAGACATATTGTTGCAATTAGAGATGCCTTTATCTTAACCTTCCCATTAACAATGGCAGGTTCATTAATGGTATTAATAAATAATGTTTTACTACATCCAGATGGATTTATAGCTAAGCTTTTACACTTGGGAGATTTAATTCCTAATTTAGCAGACTATCAAGCTATATTTGCACCAGTTTTAAATGGTTCTTTAAATATTTTAGCAATTTTAATAGTATTTTTAATAGCAAGGAACCTTGCAAAAGGTTTAGGTGCAGACGATTTATTAACTGGTTTAACAGTTGTATCAGTATTCTTTATAATGTATCCAGCTGCAGTTGATGGAAATCTTACAATGACATATATGGGACCACAAGGTCTATTCGTTGCTATAATAATTGGTTTATTAGTTGGTGAAATCTTATCAAGACTTTCTAAGTCTTCTAAGCTTGAAATTAAGATGCCAGAGCAAGTGCCTCCAGCAGTTGCAAGAACATTTAAGATATTATTACCAATAATAATAGTAACAGTTGGTTTCTCAGTTCTTAACTTTATAGTAGGTAAAGTTACAGATGGTGGTGGAATCCACACTATAATTTATGATTTATTACAAAAACCATTAATTGCACTTGGAGATAATATTTTCTCATTAGTAATTATGGTCTTAGTATCAAACTTATTATGGATAATGGGTATTCATGGACCAAACACTATTGCAGCAGTAAGAGATACTATGTTTGCAGAACCAAATGCAGCTAACTTAGCTTTTGCACAAGCTAATGGAACAGCATGGGGAGCACCTTATGAAACTACTTGGCAATTAGTAGATGCATTTAGTAACTATGGTGGTTCAGGTATGACATTAGGATTAATTATAGCAATATTTATTTTCTCTAAAGCTAAAGATCAAAAAGATATTGCT
>JAEZAL010000007.1 GCA_023427705.1 Bacillota bacterium
TGCCATACCTGTGATGTACATGATAAGTCTTTCAAAGCCTAATCCAAATCCAGCGTGCTTAGTTTCTCCGTATTTTCTAAGCTCTAGATACCACCAGTAGTCTTCTTCATTAAGACCCATTTCAGCCATTCTCTTAGTTAAGACATCAATTCTTTCTTCTCTTTGGCTACCACCTATAAGTTCTCCGATTCCAGGAACTAAAAGGTCAGTTGCAGCAACTGTTTTTCCATCATCATTTAATCTCATGTAGAACGCTTTAATGTCTTTTGGATAATCAGTTACGAAAACTGGTCTCTTAAAGTGTTCTTCAGTAAGATATCTTTCATGTTCTGTTTGTAAGTCAATTCCCCATTCAACTGGGTATTCAAACTTCTTATCAGCTTTTTTTAATATTTCAACTGCTTCAGTATAAGTTACCTTTCCAAAGTCAGATGATACTACATGGTTTAATCTATCTAATATTCCTTTATCAATAAATTGATTGAAGAATGCCATTTCTTCTGGACATTCAGCTAGAACATATTCAAGTACATACTTAAGCATATCTTCAGCTAATTCCATATCATCTTGTAAATCAGCAAAAGCTATTTCAGGTTCTATCATCCAGAATTCTGCTGCGTGTCTTGCTGTGTTTGAGTTTTCTGCTCTGAAAGTAGGACCAAAAGTATAAACATTTCTAAATGCTAAAGCGTAACATTCAGCATTTAATTGTCCTGATACTGTTAAGTTACTTTCTTTACCAAAGAAGTCTTGCTTGAAGTCTATTGCTCCTTCTTCAGTCTTTGGTACGTTGTTAAGATCTAGAGTTGTAACTCTAAACATTTCACCAGCACCTTCACAGTCACTTCCAGTTATTAATGGGGTATGAGTGTAAACAAATCCTCTTTCTTGGAAGAACTTGTGTATTGCATAAGCAGCTACAGAACGTACTCTAAATACAGCTGAAAATGCATTACTTCTTGGTCTTAAGTGAGCTATAGTTCTTAAATATTCAAAAGTATGTCTTTTCTTTTGAAGTGGGTAATCATTATTAGACATTCCCTCGATTATAACTTCTTTTGCTTGAATTTCAAAAGGTTGCTTAGCTTCTGGAGTAGCAACTAAAGTACCTATAACAGTTATTGATGAACTAATAGGTAATTTTGAAACTTCTTTAAAGTTTTCAATTTTGTTATCAAAAACAACTTGAATGTTTTTGAAGAAAGTACCATCATTTACTTCTATAAACCCAAAAGCATTAGATGCTCTTAATGTTCTTATCCAACCAGAAATTTTAATTTCTTTAGATAAATATTCTTCTTGGTTTCTATAAAGAGATTTTACATAAACAACTTTACTCATTTCTTTTCCTCCTAGTTAATTTTTTATAAATAAAAAACCTTCCATCCCAAATACAAGGGACGAAAGGATAATTTCGCGGTACCACCCAAGTTGCTATTATAAATAGCCACTCATATGACACTAAATAATGTCATTCAAGGTATAACGGTTTGAATCCGTCTAAGTCTACTTAAGTGAATTTAAGATAAGCTTAAAATTTCACTTGTTCGGTTAGAAACTCAGAGATGTTCTTCACTAAAGGCTTCGTATAAGGCTCACACCATTCCTTACTCGCTAAAACTACTTCCATATAGCTACTCTTCTCGTCATAGTAATAATACAATATATAGTTTATAAAGATTTTACATCAATTTACTAACATTTGCAACGTTTAATCATAATATAATTTTAGGAAATAAATAAGGGGGATTAAATGAGTAATAAAAATTTCTTAGAAGAAAAATTTATTGAGATAAATAAGCTAAAAAGTATGTTAGTAACATATCCAGAAGAATATAAAAACAACATAGTAGAAGTTCTAGAGAGAGTATGTAATCAAATTGAAGCATATCTTAGAGTAGAGATGGTAGATAAAAATGATTAAGAGATACTGTTTTGAGGATATTACAACAATTAGTATAATTTTAGATCCTGTTAATAGAATAAGCAATAAAGCACCGTTAGAAGAATTTTTAAGAAGAATTTCATTAGGTGAAGAAACATATATTAAAATATTAGAATTAACCTTTGAAGCACAGCCTATATTTAAGACAATCATTTATGAAGGGGAACTTTATAGAGTAAAAATTGATGGTTTGAATACAGCTAATCCATATGTAAAAAAGATTGTTGGGAATAGATTAATTAAAAGAGAAGATAACTATGGAATCTTTTACGATTTATATTATAATGATAGTTTTATTCAAAATGTTTTTTGGCATAGAAAAGGATGATATCAAAATAGTAATATTTCAAAAAGGAAGTGAAGAAAATAAAAAATAAAAAAGTATTTGGGATTATTGCAGTAGTAGGAATTCTAATAAGTATTATGTTGATATATTGTTTTAAGCCAATGACAATGAATGATATTTACCATAAGCCTAATTTTACAGGAGTAGTAATAGAAATATCTGATAAAGCAATTTTAGTTTCTATTAACAAAGATGAAGACGAAATTAAAAGTAGTGATAAAATCAGTGTTTCCCTTGATGTTAAATTAAAAGATAGTAGTACAAATTTTAAAGTTGGTGATATAGTTCGAGTATTCTATGATGGTGTCATATTAGAATCCTATCCTGCTCAAATATATACAGTTTATGCAATTTTATTAATTAATTGATTAGCCTGAAATGTGAAATAATATATTGTGATGACTTGGAGAGATACTAATTTTAAAAGTAGTTAATATGATTATTTTATAAATACCGAAGTATTGAGGTATTTGTTCCTTTAGTAGAGGCGTAGATAGATATTATATTCTGGCGACTTAGAGATAATGTAAGTTATCAGTAAAAATATATGATTAATGCGTAAACACCGAAGAATTGAGGTGCTTATTCCTTCAGTGTTGAATTGGGTAAATATTATATTGTGATGACTTGGAGCGAATGCGACGGAATAAGCAATATAATATTTACCCAATAACTTTATTCTGTTCCACTTTCATAAGAAGCTATTAATTGTCCAGGAAAGCGTAACATTTGAGCATCTTTAACGATTCTTTTGTATTCATATTCTAATTCTCTAAATTTAACATCGATACTTTTATCTTCTTTAATTTCAATTAATGCATAAGTAGCATTTGGACGTCCTATTTTAGGTTTTCCCACACTACCCACATTTATAAATACTTTATCACCAAATTTTTTATATGAAGGAATATGAGTATGTGCACATACTAGTAAATCTTCACTTATTTCTTCCATTACTTTTTTAGTGTTTTCACCATCTTCAAATAAGTATTCATTTATTTTATCAGGGCTACCATGAGTAAATCTAACTTTCACTCCATTAAAATCATAGTCTAGTTTTGTAGGTAATTGTGATAAATAGAATTTATTTGAGCTTCTAACTTCTTCAACAGTCCAAGGAAGTGAAAAAGAATTTATAGATGTATCTCTTATAAATGTAAAATCGCCATCTACTACAGAAGCATCATAATTACCTTTTATGCAAGGAATTTCTCTCCTTTTAATTAATGCTATAACTTCGTTTGGATGAGGACCATATCCAACTAAATCGCCAAGGCAAACTGCCAAATCGACTTTTTGTTCATCAATGTCTTCAAGCACCTTCATTAGTGAATAAATATTTCCGTGTATATCTGAAATTGCTGCTATTTTCATAAATAATCCTCCTAAACAAATATAAATAATTATATCACTATAAATAACCTATATAAATAGATATTATTTTGTTTATGAGGTATATTATAGGTATAGAAAAAGATAGAGGTGAAGAAGATTATGAAAACAAATAGAGTAAATAATGTTTTGAAAGAGATGGAAAAGCAAGGCTTAAAACAAATGATAGTATCATCACCACCTGCTATATTTTATTTAACAGGAAAATGGTTTTCTCCAGGAGAAAGATTGGTAGCATTATATTTAAATACTAATGGAAATCATAAGCTTATTGTTAATAAGTTATTCCCAGTATATGAGGATTTAGGCGTAGATCTAATTTGGTACACAGATATTCAGGATCCAATACAAGTTTTATGCACAATTGTGGACAAAGAAAATGTTTTAGCTGTGGATAAAAATTGGCCTGCACATTTCTTAATAAAACTTATGAATAATAATGGAGCAAAGTCTTTTGTTAATGGATCTCCAATTATAGATAGATTAAGAATGATAAAGGATGCAGAAGAAATAGCATTAATGAAAAAATCATCAGAAATAAATGATAAGGTTATGTTAGAACTATGGGATAAGTTAGAAGAAGGAAAGACTGAAAAGTATTATGCTAGTCTATTAGCAGATTTATATGAAAAGCATAATGTACATGAATTTTCATTTTCTCCAATAGTAGCAGTTAGTCCTAATGGTGCTGACCCTCATCATCATTCAGATAATACTCCTATTAAAAAGGGCCACAGCATAGTTATAGATATTGGTGGAGTATATAATTCATATTGTTCTGATATGACTAGAACTATATTCTTTGGTGAAGCACCAAGTGAAAGACATGCAGAAGTTTATAACATAGTTAAGGAAGCAAACTTAAGTGCTATTAGAAAAGTAAAGGAAGGAATTAAATTCTCTGAAATAGACAAAGCTGCAAGAGATTACATTGAAAATGCAGGCTATGGTGAATACTTTACTCATAGAACAGGGCATAGCATAGGAATAGAAGATCACGATTTCGGAGATGTTAGCTCAACAAATAACGAAGAAGTTAAAGAAGGAATGATATTCTCTATAGAACCAGGAATATACCTAAAAGACGATATAGGAGT
>JAEZAL010000073.1 GCA_023427705.1 Bacillota bacterium
TAAAGAGGCTGTTAAGAGAGTAGATAATCTAGGAGAGATAATAGATGAAATAATAAAAACTTTAGATGAGTGTAATACTTCATATGTTAAGTATTGCAAAATAAAGAAGAATTATATTGATGAAAAAGCTATTAAAGATAATATATTAACAGAAATTAATAGTGATTTAAATTTTCAAAACTCTGCCAACAAATATTCTGATAAAGATGATGATGATAATTAATAAAGAGCTACCGAAATATGGTAGCTCTTAAACTTTAATATTCAAAATTATACTTTTTTTAATCTAAAAGTACTTACCATTAGATATGAACCTAATATCAATAAAATAATAGGAATTAATGGAGTTACTTTATTGTTTATTGTAAAGAATGCAAATATTGCAACTAAACTTCCGGTTATTGTTATAGGAACTCCTGTAAATACTCCATCAAAAGTTGAAGTATTATATCTTGCTAATCTGTAAGCACCACAAATAGGGAAAGCTAATAAAACTATTATACCTATTATGCCTGCAGGACCAAAATTAATTAGGTCATACATTAAAAATATTAATATAGATGGTGCTACACCGAAGGAAACAAGGTCTGCAAGAGAATCCAATTCCTTTCCAAGTTCGCTAGAAACATTTAACCATCTAGCTATTCTTCCATCATATCTATCTACAAGTGCTGCAATCAATATGAAAAAGCAAGCAAATAAATAATTTTTGTCAAAAGTGTATAAAATAGATATTATGCCACATGATAAATTAATAAATGTAAAGATATTAGGAATACAACTTTTTCTCATATAATCACTCCTGATTTTAAGGTTACCCTGATTTTTGCTATAATCTTATTGTCAATGCAATATTATATCATAATACAAAGATAAATATAAGGCTTTAAAGTATTAATTTAATTATATTAATAATTATTAATATAAAATTAAGATTTATAACTAATAAATAATTTAATTTATATGTAAAATATAGTAGTATAGTAATATATTTAACTATAAACAAATTTTTAGGGAATTATTTACTTTTATAAAATAGGAGGGGTAAAGTGAAAAAGGTTAAATTTATCTATAACCCATATTCTGGAGAAAACTTAATATTAGATCATCTAGATAGTGTAATAAAAATTCATCAAGAAGCAGGATACACTATTGTCCCATACAGAATAGATAAAGATAGTGATGTTATCAATGCCTTTGATGATTTTAGAGATTCAAATTATTATTATGTTTTAATTGCTGGTGGTGATGGGACTATAGATAGCGTTGTAAATGCTATGGCTAAAGCAGGAGTATCAGTACCGATTGGAATTTTACCAGTAGGTACAGCTAATGACTTTGGAAAGTTTTTAGGAATGTCATCAGATATAGCTAAGGCATGCAGACAAATTTTATCTTCAGAAGTTACCACTGTAGATTTAGGTAGTATTAATGATAAATATTTTGTTAATGTTGCAAGCACTGGATTATTTACAGATGTATCTCAAAAAACAGATGTAAACTTAAAAAATACCATAGGAAAACTAGCATATTATCTAAAGGGGATAGAAGAATTACCTAACTTTAGGAAGCTTGAAATTAAAATTAAGTCTGAAGAAATGGAATACGAAGGAAATATGTACTTTATGCTTGTATTCAATGGACAAACAGCAGGTAATTTTAAGCTAGCAACTAGAGCAAGTGCAGCTGATGGATTACTAGATGTTATTATATTTAAAGCTATTCCTATAATTGAACTTATACCTTTATTTGTTAAGGTGTTAAAAGGGGAACATTTAGATTCTGATAATGTTATTTATTTTAAAACAAACAACATATATATTGAATCAAAAGAGGATATTGTTACAGACATAGATGGAGAAAAGGGACCTGACTTCCCATTAAATATAAGATGTATAAAAGGTGGACTTAAGGTTTTAGGAGTTAAACAATAGAATAATTTGCATTATTAATTTAAAAGCTACTTAGGTAGCTTTTTTTTATAATTATTTATCATTTATAAGTTGCCTTTTTGTCTAATTTTAATATAATATAATATTGGAGAGAATGTGTATGTAAATAAAATAATATATTCTAAATAAATAAGGGGTGAATTTAAATGGAGGGTGTCCCTCAGAGTACCGATTTAGTAAAACTGAATAAGAATTTTTTAGAGGAGATAAACTTCATTATAAATTATTAGCATTCTTATTAATCTCCTCTAAAAATTGAGGAGGAAAAGTTATGAAGAATATTAAAAGGCTATCAGTATTTCTATATACAAATATTCTTGGGAGAAAGATTTATGATGAATTTGACGAAAGTATTGGAGAACTTAAGGATATTTATGTAACTACTGAAGATGGTTATCCTAGAGTAATTGGGTATAAAGTTAGGAGAGATGGATCTACTTTTCATTATGAATTTAGAACTATTAACTTTTATCAACAAGAGGGTAATAGAATTAAAATAGTTACAAGAGGAAGTAAAGAAATACTACCAAGGACATATTCCTACCTATTATCAGAAAACTTATTAGATAAAAAAATAGTTGATATTAATGGTAAGCAAGTTGTAAGAGTTGATGATTTAAGAATAGCAGAAATTGCAGGGGAATATAGAGTTATTGCTGTTGAAACAGGTCCTTATGCAAGATTTAGAAGACTTAACTGTGCAAAGCTTGGAGGATTTATTTATAAACTTTTAAGAAAAGATTATGAAGATAGAGTTTTAATGTGGGATGATGTTGAATCTCTAGAAATGGTAGATAATAATTTACAGATTTCTGTTCCATATAAAAAGCTTTCAACATTGCATCCAGCTGACTTAGCAGATATTTTAGAAAACTTAGATGCAAGTTCAAGAAAACAAATATTTGAATCATTAGATGAAGACTTAGCAGCAGATACATTAGAAGAAATAGAACCAGAATATAAGGGAAGCATCATAAAAGAACTAAGTGAAACTAAAGCAGCAGAACTTTTAGAAATAATGTCTAATGATGAAATTGCAGATGTATTAGACGAATTAGATTATGAAGAAAGAGAAAAAATTCTTGTAAACTTAGAAAAAGAAGATGCTGACGAAGTAAAAGAAATATTACAATATGAGGATGAAGCTGTAGGAAGTATAATGAGTACAGACTTTATTTCCTTTAATTTAGATATAACTGTTGGAGAAATCATAGATATATTAAGAGAAATGGAAGAAGTAGAAGAAGAAGAGCTATATAGGATTTATATAACTGATGAAGAGGATAATGTAATTGGCTCAATAACACCTTCAGACTTAATTTTAAATAAACCTAATATTAAAGTTAAGGATATAATGACAGAAGATATACATGTTATAAGACATGATGTAGATGTTAATGAAGCAATAGAGCTTATAGCAAAATATGATTTATTGACAATACCAGTTGTAGATGAAGAAGATAAGTTAATTGGAGCTGTAAATGCTCATGATATAATAGATGAAATTTTATATCCAATATGGAAGAAAAAAATAAGATAATTAATGAATATTGACAATTATAAATTTAGTCATATAATATAAAATATAAAACTTAGTAAATTACTCGGAATTAAAAACTATGAAGAAGAAAAGTAGTATAAAGGAAGGTTACAGAGAGAAAAGGTAGATGAGAACTTTTTACCTAGAATTTATATGAAGTGCCCTTTGGAGTTGAAGTTTGAATTAATAGTAGGACTTTCCGGTATCATCCGTTACAATGAAATGCAGTTTTGCATAAAGAGTGAGATTAAGTATTTAATCTAATTAGAGTGGAACCACGGAGTTTACTTCGTCTCTATAAGCCTTAGAGACGAAGTTTTTATTTTATACTTTTTTAAACACACTATTATGCAATAAAGGGAATTTATTTTACTAAAATATTGGAGGAAATATGATTTATAACGGCACATTAGAGTTAATAGGTAATACACCTATATTAAGACTTAACAATTTAGTTTCTAAAGACAGTGCAGAAGTTTACGTAAAATTAGAAAAATATAACCTAGGTGGAAGCGTTAAAGATAGAGCAGCGTTAGGTATGATTGAAAAAGCAGAAAAGGAAGGCTTATTAAAAGAAGGTTCTATTATAGTTGAACCTACTAGTGGCAATACTGGAATAGCATTAGCAATGATAGGAAGACTTAAAGGGTATAGAGTTATAATTGTTATGCCAGATAGTATGTCAAAGGAAAGAAGAGATTTAATTAAAGCCTACGGGGCAGAACTTATATTAACAGATTCAGCAGAAGGAATGAACGGAGCTATAGAAAAGGCTAATGAGTTATGTAAAAATGATAATTACTTTATGCCTAATCAATTTGAAAATATGGCAAACATGGAAAAGCATTATTACACTACTGCTGAAGAAATATATAATGATATAAATGATTTAGATGTTTTTGTAGCTGGTGTAGGTACTGGTGGAACAATAACTGGAGTAGGAAAAAAATTAAAAGAAAAAATAAGTAATTTGAAGATAATTGCAGTTGAGCCTAATAAATCAGCAGTATTAAGTGGTGAAACAGCAGGAGCTCATAAAATTCAGGGGTTAGGATCTGGTTTTATACCTGAAATATATAATCCTGAAATTATTGATGAAGTAATGAAGGTTTCGGATGAAGATGCATATAAAATAACAAAATTAGTAGCAGAAAAAGAAGGAATATTACTTGGAATATCATCGGGAGCAGCAATTTATGTTGCAATGGAAATAGCTAAAAAGTTAGGTAAGGGCAAAAAAGTTTTAGCAATATCACCAGATGGTGGAGAAAAATATATATCTATGGGAATTTATGATTAGATGTAATAAGTATAAGGAGGATTAGCTGTGTTTAGTAAATTGAAATATGATATAAATAATATATTAGAAAATGACCCAGCAGCAAGAAGTAAAGTAGAAGTGTTTTTATTATATCCTTGCATCCATGCGATAATAGCTTATAGAATATCACATTTTTTATATAATCATAAAAGATTTTTTTGTGCTAGATTAATTTCACAAATAGCTAGATTTTTTACAGGAATAGAAATTCATCCAGGGGCAAAAATCGGAAAAGGGTTATTTATAGATCATGGAATGGGAGTAGTTATTGGAGAAACCACTGAAATAGGAGACAATGTTACTATATACCACGGTGTTACTTTAGGGGGAACAGGAAAAGAAAAAGGTAAGAGACACCCTACTGTAGAAAATAATGTTATTATTGGAGCAGGAGCAAAGGTGCTTGGACCAATAGTTCTAAAAGAAGGAAGCAGAGTTGGTGCAAATACTGTAGTTTTAAAGGATGTGCCAGTAGATGCAACAGTTGTTGGATGTGCAGGAAGAAATATAGTTAGAAATGTTAATGATATAATAGAAATAATAGATGAAAATGGTAATAAGAAAACAATTTATAACCACATGATTATTTAGAGGGATATTATGAAGAAAGATGAAATTATAAACTTTTGCAATTCACTAGGGTTAGATACTATAGGATTTATAAAGTGTAGAAAGTTCAAAGAACTTGAACCTTTCTTTTATGAGAGAAGAGAAAAAGGTCTTGAAAATGAGTTTGAAGAAAAGGATATATCAAAAAGGATAAATCCTTATATATATATGGAAGAGGGGAAGACTATTATATCAATAGCTTTCCCTTATCTTCATGATGTAAAATATTATGATAATGGTTTTTCTGTTTATACAAGAGGAACGGATTATCATAGGGTAGTAAAGTTTTATTTAAACAAAATATGTGAATTTATCGAAAATAATGGTGGAAAAGCTTTATCATTTGTGGATAGTAATTTTCTGCCTGAAAGATATATAGCTTATTTAGCTAAAGTAGGTTTTATTGGAAAGAATAATTTAATAATTACTAAAAAATATGGCTCATATGTATTTTTAGGAGAAATAATAACTGATTTAGAAATAGAAACTGATGAAAGAAGTTATGAAGAAATACAAAGTTTTAGTGAGTGTGGAAACTGTGAACTTTGTTATAAGAGTTGTCCAAGCAAGGCTATTAATCCTTATAAAAAGAATAGTAATATTTGTGTTTCATATTTTACACAAAAGAAAGATTTAGAAGATAAGCATATAAAACTATTAAAGGGAA
>JAEZAL010000079.1 GCA_023427705.1 Bacillota bacterium
CTAACTAATTCAGCTACATCTGGATTTTTCTTTTGAGGCATTATACTACTTCCAGTACTGTATTCATCAGATAATTCAATAAAGCTAAATTCATTAGTAGCCCAAAGAATAATTTCTTCAGAAAATCTTGATAAATGCATCATTATCATAGATAATACTGAAAGTGCTTCAATAGCGTAATCTCTATCAGATACGGAATCCATACTATTTACTGTAATTTGTGCAAAACCAAGATCCTTTGCAATCATGTGTCTATCTAACTTATAGGTAGATGTAGCAAGAGCTCCACTGCCTAAAGGCATTTCATCTAATCTTTTATAACAATCTAAAATTCTACTAATATCTCTTTTAAACATTTCTGCATAAGCTAAAAGATGATGAGCAAAAGTTATTGGTTGAGCTTTTTGCATATGAGTGTATCCAGGCATTATTGTATTTATATTTTCATTTGCCTTCTTGTAAATAACTTCTTGAAGATTAATAATATCCTTTGAAAGTTCTATTAAAGAATTTTTTAAATATAATTTGGTGTCTAAGGTTACTTGATCATTTCTGCTTCTAGCTGTATGAAGTTTTTTCCCCTCATCACCAATATAATAAGTTAATGTTGATTCAATAAAACTATGGATATCTTCAGAAGTTTCATCTATTTTAATTACTCCATTTTCTATTCTGCTTAATATTGTTTCTAAACCTGCTACTATTTTTTGACTATCTTCCTTTGGAATTATATTTTGTTCACCAAGCATTTTTACATGGGCTAAACTACCTAAAATATCTTCTTTATACATTCTAGAGTCTGTTCTTATTGATGAATTAAAATCATTAACTAAAGAATTGACTCCCTTTTCAAAACGTCCACCCCAAAGCTTCATAATTATTTACCAGCTTTCTTTAGAGCCTCAATCATTTTTGCTCTTACTGTAATAGGTAGTCCAAATAAATTTATAAAGCCTGATGAATCTTTTTGATTATAAACAGCATCTTCTCCAAAGGTAGCATATTCTTCACTATATAATGAATAAGGAGATGTCATACCAGCATTAACAATATTACCTTTATATAATTTTAGTTTAACTTCTCCAGTTACAGTTTCTTGAGTTTTATCTATAAAAGCAGATAATGCTTCTCTAAGTGGAGTAAACCATTGACCGTTATATACTAAATCAGCAAATTTTAAAGCTATAATTTCTTTATAATGTGAAGTTTCTTTATCTAAACAAAGCTCTTCTAAATCTTTATGAGCCTTATATAAAATACTTCCACCAGGGGTTTCATATACACCTCTTGATTTCATACCAACTAATCTGTTTTCAACCATATCCATTATTCCAATGGCATTTTCTCCACCGATTTTATTAAGTTTTTCTATTAATGAAGGCCCATCTAATTCTTCACCATTTAAAGCAACTGGAATTCCCTTATTAAATTTTAAAGTAATATAAGTTGGAGTATCAGGTGCTTTTTCTAATGTATTAGATAACTCTAATATTTTTTCATAATTAGGCTCATTAGCAGGATCTTCTAAATCTAAACCTTCATGACTTAAGTGCCATAAGTTTTTATCCTTGCTATAATTAGTTTCATAGCTTATAGATATAGGTATTTCTCTATCTAAAGCATATTGTATTTCTTCTTCTCTAGACTTTATATCCCAAATTCTCCAAGGAGCTATAATTTCCATATCAGGTGCAAAAGCTTTAACAGCTAGCTCAAATCTAACTTGGTCATTTCCTTTTCCAGTACAACCATGACAAATAGCATCAGCGCCTTCAGCTAAAGCTATTTCTACAAGTCTTTTGCCAATTATAGGTCTTGCAAAAGAAGTTCCAAGAAGATATTTACCTTCATAAATTGCGTTAGCTTGAATAGTAGGGAAGATATAATCTTCTACAAACTCTTTATTTAAATCTTCAATATAGCATTTTGATGCCCCAGTATTAATTGCTTTTTCTTCTAAGCCTACAAGCTCATCCTTTTGTCCAACATCACCAACTACAGCAATTACTTCACATCCATAAGTTTCTTTAAGCCAAGAAATGATAATTGAAGTATCAAGTCCTCCAGAATAAGCTAGTACAACTTTATTGTATTTTTTCATATTTAATTAGCCCCCTTTTTAAAATGTAAATAAAAACTACATTTAAACTATGTTAATAATTATACGCTCTAAGGTATAAATATGCAACTAAAATTTTTATAATTATGCAAATTTTATGTATAATCAATGAATAACACCTTATATTATGAAAAATAAGGTTATAAATATGTAATGTATATAATGTGATTATTATAATGATTGATATAATTTCAAATAAGAAATGATGAGATATAAATATAATAATTAGTATTAAGAATGAATTGTTAAATGGTAAATTATGTTATAATAATTCTGTTGTTAATAAATTAATTTATTGGGTGGGTAGAGTGATGAAAACAATATTTAAAGTTTTTCTAATAGGTACTATAACAACTATATTTAGAATTATAGGACAACTATTGATTCCAGCAGGAAGTCAAAATGTTTTGTTACCTAGTATTTTTGTTGAAAATGGGACTATGCCATTG
>JAEZAL010000082.1 GCA_023427705.1 Bacillota bacterium
CTAATGCAATTATAGTTTGCTTATCTTCTATCATTTGAATATTATACAAACATTCTTTGCCCTCTTTAGAATATCCCAAATTCTCCATATTTCCAACCATATTTTTTTGTCTATACATATAATATGGCTTTATATCTAAATCCTTTGCTAATATTCTACTCATTTCATACATTGAAGAAAGTTCTTCTTGCTTTTTAATTTGTATTCCTTTTTTTAGAATAAAATTCTCATAAAGAATAGAAGCTCTTTTCAATGATAAGCCATGTACAGTTAAACTATCTGGTTTAAGCTTTAATATTTCTTTTGCTGTATATTCAGCTTCCTTTATACCTTCTCCAGGTAGCCCAATAATCATATCCATATTGATATCATTAAAACCTAGTTCTCTAGCTAATTTGAACTTTTCTATTACATCTTCAGAAGAATGTCCTCTACCTATCATCTTTAATGTATTATCATTCATGGTTTGAGGATTTATACTAATTCTAGTAGTATTGTATTTTTTCATTGTTTGTAATTTTTCTAATGTAATGCTATCAGGTCTTCCACATTCAACAGTAAACTCAATTAAATCTCTATTTTCAACAAAAGCATTATATATTTCTTTCATTATTTCTTCAAATTCATCATTATTTACTGCTGTTGGAGTTCCCCCTCCAAAATATACACTTTCTATTTTTAGTCCTCTTTCATCAACATATTTCTTCATCTCTCTAATTTCATATGTTAATGCTTCTAAATAAGGATTTACTAGCTTTTTATTTCCTCCTATTGGGTTTGCTGTAAATGAACAATAGAAACATCTAGTTGGACAAAAAGCCATCCCTATATAAATAGCAATGTTTTTTTCGTCCTTGTTTACTAATTTTTTTTCTTTTTTAGCTACTTCAATACAAAGTCTAGCCTTTTCTTCTGAAGCTAAATGTTTATTTCTAAATAATTCTATTATTTCATCTTCACTTTTACCTTCTTCTAAATACTTTAAAGCAATTTTAGAAGGTCTAATTCCAACTAGTATTCCCCATGGATAATAATCTCCAGTTATGTCTTTAAGAGAAGAAAATATTAATTTTTTTATATTTTCTTTAATATTTTCTCCTAATAAAGCTTCTTTATAAAGTTCCTTATATGAAAATGAAACTTTATTATCATCTATATTTATAATATAATCTCCTTTATCTTCAAACTTAATTTCATCTAAAGGATAATATATATTAAACATTTGATATACATCATATCTGTATTTTAAATTGTTTAATTTAATTATTACTTCCATTTATTCTCCTCTTATGCTAAGAACGGATTTTTCATCCTTTCATGAATAATAGTAGATTTAGGCCCATGTCCTGGATATACATTTACGTTGTTATCTAAAATCATTAGCTTAGTTTCTATACTATTAATAAGTTCATTATAACTTCCACCTAAAAAGTCTGTTCTTCCTATAGATGTATTAAATAATGTATCACCAGTAAACACGTTATCTTCTACTAAGAAACATGTTCCTCCCTTTGTATGTCCTGGTGTAAAAATTGTCTTAAAAGTTAAACTACCTACTTTTATTTCTTGGCCTTCATATAAATACTTATAGAATTTTGGTAACTTACCAAATATTCCACTTGTATCAATATTCATATATTCTTCTTCAGCCTCATTTAAATATACATCTACCTTATATTTGTCTTTTAATTCTACAACTGCACCATTATGATCAAAGTGACAGTGAGTTAATAAAACTACATCTATTTCAATTCCTAAAGCTTCAATTTCTTTAATAAGATAATTTGCTTGTGCTCCTGGATCTATAATTGCTGCTTTATTAGTTTCTTCATCAATTGCAATATAACAATTAGTTTGAAGTGACCCAAGAGGATATGTCTTTACTATCAATTCCTTCCCTCCTAACTAAAAATTCTTTTTACTATCTAAAATAATTGTTACAGGTCCATCATTTAAAATATCAACCTTCATATGAGCTCCGAATTCCCCTGTTTCAACCTTCAAATTAGTTTCTCTTAATAATTCAACAAATCTTTCATATAAAGCTCTAGCTCTATCTCCACCTTCTGCTTCCATAAAATTAGGTCTTCTTCCTTTTCGACAATCACCATATAAGGTAAATTGAGATATAGCTAAAATATCACCTTTTACATCTAAAAGTGAAAGATTCATTTTTTCATTATCATCTTCAAATATTCTTAAATTTACTATTTTATCTTTTAGATATAGTAAGTCTTCATCAGTGTCTTCTTTTGAAAAGCCAATTAATAAATTTAATCCTTTATTAATTTCTCCCACCACTTTATTATCTACAATAACTTTTGAAGAAGTTACTCTTTGAACTACAACACGCATTATTAATCCTCACTAATTATTCATTCTATAGACATCCATTACACCCTTTAGCCTTCTTATTTTTCTCATAAGCTCTCTAAGTTGTTCAATAGAATCTATTTTTACTTTTATATTAATCATAGCTATATTACCTTTAGATGATTTTGCATTTAAAGCATTAAGGAATAATTTAGATTCTGTTATTATTGTCATTATATCTGATAATATTCCTAGTCTATCTTCAGCTCTAACCTGTATTTCTGCCACATAAGCTGCACCCTTTGATAATCCCCATGAAACTTCAACTACTTTTCCAGCATCAAAATTAATAAGTGATTTTAAATTACTACAATCGCTTCTGTGAATTGATACGCCTCTTCCCTTAGTAATATATCCTTGTATTTCATCACCAGGTACAGGGTTACAACATCTAGCAAATCTAACCATTAAATTACTAACACCTTTTACAGTAACACCATATGAATTTGATGATGCTGCCTTAGATGTATTTTTATCTGATTTGCTTATATGATCATCAATGGCTTTATTTATTGTTTCAGCACTATGTTTTTCTACAATATTTTCTTCTTTTAGTTTAGAAATATATGCTGAAGCTGATATTTGTCCTATACCTATAGCAGCATATAAGTCTTCCATACTATGAATATTATATCTTTTAACTGCTTTTTCATAGGCATCACCTTTTGCTATATCTGAATATATAACCCCTTGTTTCTTAAGCTCTTTTTCAAAAGCTTCTTTACCTTTATCTATATTTTCTTCTTTTTTAATCTTCTTAAACCATTGTCTTATTTTGCTTTTTGCTTGATTACTCTTTGCAATATTTAACCAATCAATATTAGGTCCTTTTGCACTGTTAGATGTTAATACTTCTACTATTTCGCCTGTTTTTAAATTATAATCAAGTGGTACTATTTTACCATTAACTTTTGCTCCAACACACCTATTACCTACATCAGTATGGATTCTATAAGCAAAATCTATAGGTGTTGCCTTGCTTGGCAAGTTTATTACTACTCCCTTTGGTGTAAATACAAATATTTCATCAGTAAATAAATCTATTTTAAAGCCTTCTATAAACTCTTCAGCATCAGAAGTTTCTTTTTGCCATTCTAACATATCTCTAAGCCAAGCTAATTTATTTTCAAATGTATTTTCTTTTTCTTCTTGATTATCTCCTTCTTTATACTTCCAGTGAGCTGCTATACCATACTCAGCAGTTCTATGCATTTCAAAGGTTCTAATTTGAATTTCAAAGGTTTTTCCTTGTGGCCCTATAACAGTAGTATGAAGTGATTGATACATGTTTGGCTTAGGCATAGCAATATAATCTTTAAATCTTCCTGGAATAGGCTTATATATTGTATGAACTATTCCTAATACACCATAACAATCTTTTACTGTATTTACTAATATTCTAATAGCTGTTAAATCAAATATTTGTTCAATACTTTTATTTTTATTAACCATTTTTCTATATATACTATAAAAATGTTTTGGTCTACCATCTATATCACAATCTATTTCAGAATCTTCAAGTTTTTTATATAAATCTTGTTTAATTTCTGATATATAAGTTTCTCTTTCGACTCTCTTTTCAGCTATTTCTTTAACTAACTCATAATATTCGTCTTCATGCAAATATCTAAAAGAAAGATCTTCAAGTTCCCATTTTATTTTAGATATACCTAATCTATGAGCTAAAGGAGCATAAATATCTAAGGTTTCTTTAGCCTTTTGCTTTTGCTTAGCTTTTGTCATAAACTTTAAAGTTCTTAAATTATGAAGCCTATCTGCAAGCTTTATAATTATAACTCTTATATCTTTAGCCATTGCTAAAAGCATTTTTCTTACATTATCAGCTTGTTGTTCTTCCTTAGTCTTATATTCTATTTTACCAAGTTTAGTTACACCTTGAACTAAATCTGCAATTTCAACATTAAACATGTTTTTTATATCTTCATAAGTGTATTCTGTATCTTCTATTACATCATGTAGAAGTCCAGCAACAATGGTACTTGTATCCATACCCATTTCCGCTAAAATTATAGCAACGTCAACAGGATGAGTCACATAAGGCTCACCTGATTCCCTTTTTTGATGCTTATGAGCATCACATGCTAAATCATATGCTTTTTTTACTATATCTATATCAACATTATTACAATTTTCCTTAATTTTCTGCAATAGGCTTTCATACATATGGATAATCTCCTTTGATTTGGTCTAAAATAATTGGCTGGTTTTAATAACCAGCCATTTTCTCTTATTATATAATATTTGTCTATTTATTTCAACAATATTAAAACTCATAATCAACTAATGACATAACTTCATATGTCTTTAGCTTATCTCTTCCATTAAGGCCTGTTAGCTCAATTGCAAAATCTAAACAAACTACTTCTCCACCTGCTAATTCTACAAGTTTTGCAACTGCTTCTATTGTACCACCTGTTGCTAAAAGGTCATCAACTATAGCTACTCTTTGCCCCTTCTTTATCGCATCTTTATGAATTTGTAATGTATCGCTACCATATTCTAAATCATAAGTTATTGATATTGTTTCACCTGGTAATTTTCCTGGCTTTCTCACAGGTACAAATCCTATTCCCATTGCATATGCAACTGGAACTCCATAAATAAATCCTCTAGCTTCTGGTCCAACTATTAAATCTATTTTTTTATCCTTTAAGTGTTCTACAATTTTGTCTATTGAGTACTTTAGAGCTTCGCCATCACCGATTACAGTTGTGATGTCTTTAAAACTAATTCCTTCCTTTGGAAAATTTTCAATTACTCTTATTTTTTCCTTTAGATCCATGATAACTCCTCCATTACTAATAATTATAAACTATATACTTATTATAACTAATTTAGTTAAAAATAATATAAATACTTTTACTTAAAATATAATTAGAATAATTATATAGTTACCTTAGATTTATTTAAATATTTTGTTATTTGTTCTGCTCTATCTTTTTTATTTGTTGTTAATAATTCTATAATAATACGTGCGTTATCCATTATAGTTACAGCATTTATAGTAGGTGTAATAAGATTAATAATCTTTAATATGCACTCATCATCCATGTGAATCATATTATGATAGTTCATAATTGCTCTTAAACCATAATTATTAGTATTATTTAAAAATTTTCTTCCTTCCTTTAAAATAACTCCATTTTCACCTTTTAAAGGAACCTCTGCCCATTGTTCTCCAATAAGAATTAAATCTAAATATTTGTTTATACTTTTAATATTATAATATATAGCAATTGCTTGCATTAATTTAAAAGTAATTCCACTAATAGATAAATTCTTATATCTATAATTACACCCTTTTTGATTTGGATTTATGTATATATAATTTCTTTCATAATTAACTTCTTTATTTTCCAATACTATCAAATCTATCCCAAGATCCCTACAAAGCTTTTCTTCTTCATCTGAATTCAAATCTAATCCTAGAGTTATTAAAAGTTGTCCTCCTAAAAAGCTTACATTATTAATAATTTCTTCAGAGGTTATTCTAGAGTTAGAGTCTTCTTCACATATAACATATTCTATATCTGCATTTAAATACTTTAAAACTAAATTCAAAGA
>JAEZAL010000085.1 GCA_023427705.1 Bacillota bacterium
AAAAGTTGTTTAAAATAATTAAAAAGTGGTTGAGACTCTTTTGATAATACTGCTAGAGGAGTATCTACCCCCATAGAGCTTAATGGTTCTTCACCATTTTCACACATAGGTAAAATAGTATTTTTTAAATCCTCATATGTGTAATTATAAATCTGCAGTAGCTTATCTCGATTAATATTAAGTTTATTACTATTATTTGAGTCTAAATATATACTTTCTATAGGAATAATGTTTTCATTTATCCAATCTATATAAGGCTTTTTTAAATAGTATTCTTTCTTTACTTCTTCATTGCTTAATAATTTCTTATTTATTGTATCAACTAATAATATTTTTCCAGGTGTTAACCTACCTTTTGATATTATATCTTCATTTCTTATATCTAAAGCACCAACTTCTGATGATAAAATTAAGTTGTTATCTTTTGTAATGTAATATCTAGCAGGTCTTAAACCATTTCTATCTAATGTTGCTCCCATTACATTTCCATCTGAAAATACAATTGCAGCTGGTCCATCCCATGGCTCCATTAATGTAGCATTATACTCAAAAAAAGCTTTTTCTTCTTTAGAAATAAAATTGTTCTTTTCCCAAGGCTCTGGCACTAACATCATAATAGCTTCTTCAATACTTTTCCCATTCATAATTAGGAATTCTAAAGTATTATCTAATATTGCTGAATCTGAACCTTCACTGTTTATAATAGGTAAGGACTTTTTTAAATCACTTTCTAATTCTTGAGAGTATAAGTTACCTTCTCTAGCTAATAAACTATTTATATTACCTCTTAAAGTATTAATTTCTCCATTATGGATTATATATCTATTAGGATGAGCTCTTTTCCAACTTGGAACAGTATTTGTACTATATCTTGAATGCACCATAGTAATTGCAGAGTGTACTTTTGCATTTGATAAATCAATATAGAAGTTCTTAAGTTGGCTAGCAAGTAATAATCCCTTATAGACAATTGTTTTAGAGGATAAAGATGATATATATGCTTTTTCGGTTACCAATTCTTTCTCAAATCTTCTTCTTATAATATATAATTTTCTTTCAAACTCTCTAAAATTATCTATAGTAGAAGGTTTTTCGATAATAACTTGTTTAAAGCAAGGCATAGATGATATTGCATATTCACCTAAAACTGACTTATTTACAGGCACAGACCTCCAAGCTAAAATTTTTAAACTTTCTTCATAACATAATTTTTCAAATATCTTTATGCAAGCTTCTTGTTCATTAGCTTCTATTGGTAAAAAGAACATACCAACTGCATAATCTCCTTCACTTGGAAGAATTACTCCAAGTTTTTGTGCTTCTTCCTTAAAAAATCTATGAGGTATTTGAAATAATATACCAGATCCATCTCCAGTTTTACCATCTGCTCCAGTTCCGCCTCTATGTTCTAAATTTATTAATATATTTAGAGCATCCTCAATAGATTTATGGGTTTTAATCCCATCAATATTAACTACAGCTCCTATTCCACATGCATCGTGTTCGAAAGAACTTCTATATAAACCTATATCTTTATGCATAAATATCATCCTTTCATAGAATTATTTCTTATATATCTCTATATAATTTTTGCTGTTACATAATATAAAATTAAAGAAGAAACTCCTTAAGGAGTTTCTATAATAGATATATTTTAAGTACATATTTTAAATTACTTAAATAATTCTACGTTGAATCTTTTTAATTTTAAT
Organism: Bacillota bacterium; assembly: GCA_023427705.1. Classification (GTDB taxonomy): domain Bacteria; phylum Bacillota; class Clostridia; order Clostridiales; family Clostridiaceae; genus Clostridium. The sequence goes on from JAEZAL010000085.1 coordinate 1,713, forward strand.
ATAATTGCGACAGCTAATAACTAATTATTTTTATAATATAATTTGTTTTGCATAATCAACCATTTTTAATCCAGCATCCATACTATTCTTTTGAATATATCTATAAGCTTCCTGTTCGCTTATGCCTTTTTGTTCCATAATTATACCTTTAGCTTTTTCTATTAATTTTCGTTCGCTAATTTTTACTTCTAGATTATTTACCTTTGCTTTTAATCTATTTATTTTTCTTTCGCTTTGATAAATAATATCTAAAGTATTTAATAGAAGAGTAGTATTTATAGGGCTTGATATGCAAATAATATCAGTTTCATCTTGTACGAATGATTTATAAGGTTCATTAACAATAGCAAGAAAGCTACATTCATCTCCAGTATTTTCATAGATATCAAGTAAGTTCATATCGTTAAATTTATACCCACTAATGACTATAGATGGAGAATATTGCTTTATTGATCTTATAAGCTCATTACCATATTTACACACCGTTATAACATTGAATCCATTTCCTACTAATATAGCTTTTATCTTTTGCGAAATATCTTCGTTATTAAGTGCTATTATTACATCTATTGTCATTTACATTGCTCCCTTACAAGTAAATTAGTATTGATTTAAATAATTATCAATTTCCCATGCATGCACTTTACTTCTATAATCATCCCATTCTGCTTTCTTTGCTTTTATATAATTATTAAATGTGTGTTCACCTAAAGTGTTCTTAACTAACTCACTTTCTTCCATATATTTTATTGCTTCTTCTAAGCTACCTGGTAAGCTATCTATTCCTTCTGTGTCTCTTTCTTCTAAAGTCATTTTGAAAATATTCTTTTCTACACTTTCTGGAGGTACTAAGTTGTTTTTAATTCCATCAAGTCCTGCTGCTAATAGACAAGCTAAAACTAAGTATGGGTTTGCAGTAGGATCTGGACATCTAAGTTCAATTCTTGTACCATTTCCTCTTGAAGCTGGTACTCTTATTAATGGACTTCTATTTTTTGCAGACCAAGCTATATATACTGGCGCTTCATATCCAGGAACTAATCTCTTATAAGAGTTAACTAAAGGATTTGTAATAGCTGATATTCCCTTAATATGCTTTATTAATCCAGCTATAAAACTATAAGCAGTATTACTTAGTCCTAACTTATCATTTTCATCAACAAATGCATTTTTACCATCTTTACATAATGACATATTAACATGCATTCCAGAACCGTTTATACCAAAGAATGGCTTTGGCATAAATGTAGCATAAACACCATGTCTTTGTGCTATTGATTTTACTACCAATTTAAATGTCATTATATTATCTGCAGTAGTTAAAGCATCTTCATATTTAAAATCTATTTCATTTTGACCTGCTGCAACTTCATGGTGTGATGCTTCAATTTCAAAGCCCATATCTTCTAATATTAAAGCTATATCTCTTCTAACATTTTCACCTGCATCTAATGGACTTAAATCAAAATATCCAGCTTTATCTTGAGTATTTAATATAGGTTGTCCATATTCATCAGTATTTAACAAGAAGAATTCACACTCTGGACCAACATTCATTGAATATCCTAATTCTTCTGCTTCTTTTAATACTTTCTTTAATATATTTCTAGGATCTCCTTCAAATGGGTCCCCTTCAGGTCTATATATATCACATATTAACCTTGCCACCTTACCTTGTTGTGGTCTCCATGGGAAGATTACAAAACTATCTAAATTAGGTCTTAAATACATATCTGATTCTTCTATTCTAACAAAACCTGAAATAGATGAACCATCAAACATCATTTCATTATCTAATGCCTTTTCTAGTTGCTTGTCTGTAATTGCTACATTTTTTAAGGATCCAAATATATCCGTAAATTGTAACCTAATAAATTTAACCCCATTTTCTTTTACTAATTGAATAATATCATTTCTTGTGTATTTTGACATAGTGCCTTCCCCCTTTTTATTTATAAAAAAAAGCGAACAATAGAAATCCTCTACTGAACGCCTTTGTTCAAAACTTACTTTTTATAGTAATTATTATATTATCAAATTTTCAGAATTGCAACTATTTTTTAATAAATTTATATAAAAAAATATATTATGATATTAAATGCCCATCAATAGCTTTATTTGTTTAAAGAATTATTAATTTAACCCTTTAATTTATTAACAAACCTTTTTATTCTCTTTACAGCTTCTATTAAATCTTCTGTAGAAGAGGCATAACATGCTCTTATAAAGCCTTCACCACATTCTCCAAAAGCATTTCCTGGAATAGCTAGTACATTTTCTTCTAATAATAATTTTTCACAAAATTCATCTGAAGTTAAGCCTGTAGATTTAATACATGGAAATACATATAATGCACCTAAGGGTTCAAAACATTCTAATCCCATATTTCTAAATCCTTCAACTAATATCCTTCTTCTTCTATTATATTCTCTAGACATATCTCTAACACTATCATCACCATTTTTTAGTGCTTCAATAGCAGCATATTGAGCTGTTGTAGGTGAACACATTAGTGCATATTGATGTATTTTTTTCAATGCATCAATTAATATAGGATGTCCACATACGTATCCTAATCTCCAACCAGTCATTGCATATGCTTTTGAAAAGCCATTGATTACTAATGTTTTATCTCTAACTTCATCAAAACTAGCAATTGAATAATGAGCTTTATCATATGATAGTTCTGCATAGATTTCATCAGATAGAATAATAATATCTTTATCTTTTAAAACTTGTACTATTTTTTCAAGCTCATCCTTAGTCATAATTGCTCCTGTTGGATTATTAGGAAAAGGAATAATAACTACCTTTGTTTTAGGTGTAATAGCTTTTTCAAGAAGCTCAGGAGTTAATTTAAATTCATCTTCTTGTCTTAAATTAATAGTTACAGGTGTAGCACCACAAAAAGTAGCACAACCTTTATATGCAACGAAGCTAGGTTCTGGGATAATAACTTCATCTCCTGGACCAACAAGAGCTCTTAAAGCAAGATCTATACCCTCACTTCCACCTACAGTAACTAAAATTTCTTCATCAGGACTATATTTTAAATTAAATCGTCTATTAAGATAATTTGATATTTCTCTTCTTAATTCTATAAACCCAGCATTTGATGAATAATGAGTTTCTCCCTTTTCTAAGGAGTAAATTCCAGCTTCAATAACATTCCAAGGTGTAACAAAATCTGGCTCTCCAACTCCTAGGGAAATAACATCATCCATTTCATTA
>JAEZAL010000108.1 GCA_023427705.1 Bacillota bacterium
TTATAGGTAAAACAGAATTTTTAGCTAAACTAACATTCACTTCACCCCTTAGTTTATTACCACCTTCAACTATAATTTTTTCCATATTATCCTCCATTATATATTGTTAGTATGTTATGAATATCACTGGTGTTCCTAGAACTAAATATTCTTCTTTGTCATAGGTCATAAAAGAAAAATTAATCTTGCTTCCATCCATCAATCTTCCTTTTCCAACTTTTCCATTAAAAACACTTAATTCTTCTAGAGTTTCTTCTTTTATATTGCACTTTAGTAAATCTAAAATATCCTGCTCTCGTTCTACTATTATTTTTACCTTTACAAAATTAAAATATTTTATATTTTGTGTTGCAAAATATTCAATTTGTTCTAGTTCTTTCTTTAACTGATTAGTAGTAATTTTATTGTCACTATTTACATAGGTTATTTGAACTTTGGTATAACCTTCATTACTCCATACTATTGCTTTTAATTCTCTATTTTCTACATCTATAATAATAGTATTATTAGCAATATTTACCTTTCCCTTGAATTGTTTTTCAAAAATTTTTTTCAAATTAAGTATTTCATTATCTATATTATTTTTCGTATGGTACTCTAATCTAATTCCATTTTCTTCAAAGTTTCCATAACTATAAATTTTCTCTTCTAAAAAATAAAAATCATCTGAATTTAGTTCAGATTTTACTGGAACTGTTCCAATAATCAATAAAGCAAAGATTAATATGGGTAGTACTAGTAAATATTTCTTCATTCTTCCCCCTACCTTTCTTTTATGATTATTGTCCACTTTATTTATTTTTATTCAAAATTAATAGTCATAATATAATATATAAAATTAGTTGAAATTTGTGATTAATTGTCAATACTTAAAACTTTATAACCCTTATTCTTTTTATACCTAATACCTATCAAGTTATTTTTATTAATCTAAAACTATTTCAATTATTAGCTATTAAGTATTTATTATAAATATAGCTTGTTCTAAATTTAAAAAATAATTCTAATTTTTTAACCAAAGAAAAAAAACTCCTTAAGGAGTTTCTATAATAAGTTATTATTTAGTTATATTATCTAAAGTTCTAATTCTAGCATCAGCTCTTGCTAATGCTCTCATAGCTCTTTCTATATCTATATCTTTTTTTTCTTTTAGCCTTTTTTCAGCTCTTTGCTTTGATTCTAAAGCTCTTGATATGTCTATTTCTGATTCTTTTTCTGATGAATCACAGCAAAATTTTAATTCATTATCTATTATATATATTATTCCATATGATGTGAATATTTTTTCTTTGGTATTGTCATTAATTATTATTGTAGTTGCTGGAATAGTACTAATAATTGCTGGCGCATGATTAGCTTTAAATTCAATCTTTCCATCAATAGTAGATGTAATTAATGCCTCTCCTTCAAACTCTAATGGAATTTTCCCTGGTGAAACAATAGAAATTTTAAAGGTATTACTCATAAATTCATCCCCTATCTTAAAGATTTAGCTTTTTCTATAGCCTCTTCTATGCTACCAACTAAAAGGAAGGCTGATTCTGGTAAATCATCATATTTTCCTTCTAAGATTTCTTTAAAACCTCTAACAGTTTCTTTTACTGGTACATATTTTCCTTTAATTCCTATAAATTGTTCTGCAACAGTAAATGGTTGTGATAAAAATCTTTGAACTCTTCTTGCTCTTGCTACTACTTTCTTATCTTCATCAGATAATTCGTCTACACCTAAAATCGCAATTATATCTTGTAATTCTTTATATCTTTCAAGAATATTTTTTACTTCAGTAGCTACATCATAATGTTCTCTACCTACTATTCTTGGGTCTAATATTCTTGAAGTTGATTCAAGTGGATCAACTGCTGGATATATTCCAAGTTCAACTATGCTTCTTGATAAAACTGTTGTTGCATCTAGGTGAGTAAAAGTTGTTGCTGGTGCTGGGTCAGTTAAGTCATCTGCTGGAACATAAACAGCTTGAACAGATGTTATAGAACCATTTTTTGTGGAAGTTATTCTTTCTTGTAATGCTCCCATTTCTGTAGCAAGAGTTGGTTGGTACCCAACTGCTGAAGGAATTCTTCCAAGTAAAGCTGAAACTTCTGATCCTGCTTGTGTAAATCTAAATATATTATCAATAAATAATAGTACATCTTGTCCTTGATCTCTAAAATATTCAGCCATGGTTAATCCAGTTAATGAAACTCTCATTCTAGCTCCAGGAGATTCATTCATTTGTCCAAACACTAAAGCTGTTTTATCTATAACTCCTGACTCCTTCATTTCATAATATAAATCATTACCTTCTCTTGATCTTTCACCAACTCCTGTAAATACAGAAAGCCCACCATGTTCTTTAGCTATATTATTAATTAATTCTTGTATTAAAACTGTCTTTCCAACTCCAGCTCCTCCAAAAAGTCCTATTTTACCACCCTTTTGATAAGGAGCTAAAAGGTCTATTACTTTTATCCCAGTTTCAAACATCTGTGGTTCTAAAGATTGATCTTTGAAACTTGGAGCTGGTCTATGAATTGGATACATTTCTTTGACAAATACATCGCCTTCATTGTCAATAGGATGACCAAGTACATTAAATACTCTTCCTAATACATCTCTTCCAACAGGAACAGATATACATCTTCCCATATCTAATGCCTTCATGCCTCTTTTTAATCCTTCTGTTGATTCCATAGCTATAGTTCTAACTATATCGTCACCAATGTGTTGTTCAACTTCAACTACTAATTCTTTATTACCCATATCTATTCTAATTTCATTGTATATATTAGGTAAACAATCTGAATTAAATTTTATATCTACTACAGGTCCAATTACTTGGACTACCTTTCCAATCTTATCAGGCACAGTATCCCTCCTTACTATTTTTGAGCTTCTGCCCCTCCTACAATTTCTGATATTTCTTGAGTAATCATTCCTTGTCTAATTCTGTTGTACTTAAGGTTTAATGATTGTAAGATATCATTTGCATTTCGCGTTGCTCCATCCATAGCAGTCATTCTAGCACTTTGCTCACTAACCTTTGAATGTAGCATAGCTCTTCTTATTTTACTTTTGAAATATATATCTAAGCTTGAATTTAAAACATCTTCTAAACTAGGCTCTACTAAAAATTGTTTCGAGCTTTCACTTTTGATTACTAATGGAAATAGCTTTTCTATTTTTACTTCTTGTTTTATAGGAGATTTGAATTCAGTGAATACTATATTCACTTCACCAATTTCACCGTTTTTAAACATACGGACTACATCGTCATATATAACTCTTACTTCTTTAATAGTAGGGACATCAGGAATATCTATATATTCTTTTTCCGTATCAAATCCATATCTTTTCATATATGAAATTCCCTTACCACCAATAACTACTATTCTACTAGAGCTTTTATGAACTATTATTTCATTCAATTTATTTGCTACATTTCCATTAAACCCTCCACAAAGGCCAGTATCTGAAGTTATAACAATATATAACTTATCTAAATCATTAGAACTTGTATTAAAGAATGGATTTTCATAGTCATCTGGTAATGAAGATACTAAATTATTTACTATCTCTTCAGATAATAAATGATAATCTTCGCTATTACTTAACTCTTTCCTTACTTTTCTAAGTTTAGAAGTGGCTACAACATTCATAGCTTTTGTTATTTTTCTTGTACTTTCAACTGACTTTATTCTTCTTTTTATTTCTATAAG
>JAEZAL010000111.1 GCA_023427705.1 Bacillota bacterium
TAAAACAAGAAGCAATAGAATTTTCTAATATTATTATTAAGAACTGCGATCAATTAAATATTTAATTGATCGCAGTTCTTAATAATAATATTAGAAAATTCTATTGCTTCTTGTTTTATCTCTTTAATATTATACATATATATTCTTATTAAAACTTCCTCTATACCATCTGTTACATTATCAATATAATTAGCCATATCAACAATATCTCCTCTTTCAATTGGAGTTATAAATTCTTTGGCTAATTTATTCATCATATCATGTTTCTTTATATCTGCTGTATGTTCTATATTATGCATTTCATTTATTTTTTCTTCAATTTCATCTAAGTTAAAGTTTGCTAATGTACTTTGAAGTAAAGTAGCTGCTTTACATGAATAATCTACTAATTCAGCTAACATTTCAAAATAATTATTATCTTTTTTACCTAACATTATATCTTACTCCTTTATAGATTATATTTTAAAATATCCAAATAAATAATTCCGCCATTAAAAACCCTATCAAGCCACAACCTGGAAAAGTTAAAATCCATGTCCAAACCATTTCTTTAACTACGCCCCAATTAACTGAACTAATCCTTTTTGCTGCACCTACTCCCATAATAGAAGTGGTTTTTGTATGAGTAGTACTTACTGGAATTCCAGTAATTGAAGAAATTAAAAGACAGCCAGCAGCTGCTAAATCAGCTGAAAAACCTTGATATTGTTCTAATTTAACCATATCCATTCCAACAGCTTTAATTATCTTATATCCACCTATAGATGTTCCTAAAGCCATAACTAAAGAGCAAAGTATCATTAGCCAAACTGGAATAACAAAACTTTCAACATCCGCTCTTCCATTTGCTAAGAAAATCCCAAGCATAAATACACCCATAAATTTTTGCCCATCTTGCGCTCCATGCATAAATGCCATAGCTGCACCACCACCAATTTGTGAATACTTAAAAAATTCTCTCGTTTTCCTACGATCAAATCTACCAAATATTAATCCTATTATTTTTACTGATAACCAGCCCATTCCAAAACCTAAAAACGTAGATAGTATAAGTCCATAAATAACCTTTATCCACTCATTGCCATTTACACCGCTCAATCCACCTTGTAATGCAATTGCAGCTCCTGAAATTCCTGCTATTAAAGCATGACTCTCGCTTGTAGGTATACCAAAATACCATGCTGCAGTTGCCCATACAACTATGGCAAACAATGCAGCACACAATGCTATTAATGAATTATGTGAATCCCCTCTAAAATCAACCATATTGTATATAGTTTGTGCTACATTTGCATTTATCATGGTCATAACAAACACACCCAGAAAATTAAATACCGTTGCCATTAAAATTGCAGTACGTGGTCCTATAGCTCTAGTCGATACACATGTAGCAATTGCATTAGGTGCATCTGTCCAACCATTAACTAAAATAACTCCCAATGTTAAAATAACCGTAATTAATAATGGTATATTGCTCACTATCTGCTCTAAAAATTCAAAAAAAGAAATCGTCATTAATTATCTCCTTTCAATTTACTTATATTTATATGGTTCTTTGTCTATAATTTAACAATGCATCCTTTTTCATAATATTTCAATTATTTTGATAAAAAATAGTCTATATTTTATATAGACTATTAAAATCATTTAAAATATTTTATGCCCCGTATTCTCCAAACAAGATTTAATTTGTTCTTCAGTTGCTGGCTCATTATAAATTACTTCAATTGTACCTCTACTCATATCAACACAAACTTTATCAACACCATCAACTTTTTCTAAAGAATTTTTTACTTGAGTTTTCATATTTTCATTAGATATCCCACTAATATTACAATGTAATCTTTCCATATTATATCTCCTTTCAAATCCAGTACATATATAGTATGTTCAAAAATATATTAATATATATTCATTTCTTTATAATACATTTTTATAGGATTGACTTCCTATACTAAAAATTCATATTTTATTGATTTTTAAATATACTCTTATCCTTATAATAGTTTATTCCTTCATATTCCATCCTAGGACCTTGTTTTTCTAACCTAAGTTTGTATTCTTCAAAGTTTCTAAGATTCTTAGGCGTCCAACCGATTTCAGAATATCCTAATAATCTTGGATAAATCATAAATTCCATAGCTTCAACATTATCTATTGTTTCAGTCCATAAAGGTGCTTCAATTCCTAAAACTAGATTTTTAGGTGCATAATTAGTTGGATCCCAATTATATGCTGTGTCAATAGGAATATAGCCAGCCCAATTTAATCCATATGGTGTGCTTTCATTATACTTCATATCTAAATATGCTTTACTTGCAATTGAAATTATCATATTCATATTTTTTTGCCTAGCAGCCTCATTTGAATCCTTCCAGTTTTGAAGTATAACACTAGAACTAATTTCTGGTGCTGTATCTATTGGGTCCCAACCTATTGGAGTCTTTCCATATTTCTGTACTATCTTTGAAACTCTACTTACAAAATAATCATAATCTTCTTTTTTTGTACTTTGTGCTTCATCACCACCCATATGAAAATATTTAGAAGGTGAAATCTCTGAAATTTCTTTAACAATGTCTTCAATAAATTCATATGTTTTTTCACTATTTGTCATTAATGTACTAAACCCAACATCAGTACCTGTATATAGAGGCTTCTTTTTACCATCTGGATTTAAAAATCCATAAGAAGCTAAAGCCGCATTAATATGACCTGGCATATCTATTTCAGGTATAATTTCAATATACCTATCAGAAGCATACTGAACTATACTTTTAAATTGTTCTTGAGTATAATATCCACCTGGCCCTCCACCAACTTCAGTACTTCCTCCTATAAGAGTTAAGTCTGGATACTTCTTTATTTCTATACGCCATCCTTGATCATCAGTTAGATGTAGATGTATTTTATTTATTTTATATTGAGCAGCTAAATCTATTTGATTCTTTATTTCTTCTTCAGTAAAAAAGTGCCTTGCTACATCAATCATTAATCCTCTATAACTATACTCTGGTTTATCATAAATATTTGAATTTGGGATACTCCACTGAACATTATTTATAACTTTATTTGATGCAATTTGTGGAGGTAACAACTGTATCAAGGTTTGAATTCCTCTAAATAATCCTGCTGGTTTATTAGCTATTATCTTTACACCATCTGAAGTAGTAATCATAGCATACCCTTCATCTCCTAATGATTTTTCAGCATTTAAGGTAGTTAAATAAATGTAATTTTTATTTATATTTTCATCTTTATTTATGTTAAAGTCATATCCTGTTGATGGCTTCAACTTTCCCCTTAAATATTCTGCAACTTTAACTATTTCTGCTGTTTCATTTTCACTATTCCCCTTAACATAAATATTAGTATCTTTATTAAGCACAAATTCCCCATTACCTTCTTTATACTTTAATGGTTTTGGTATAATAGAATTATTAGTATTATCCATTTTTACATATGCTTTAATTTCTTTATTATTAATTGATAAGATTATACCTATTAAAATAATTATAGATATAGAAGTAAGAATAAATTTATTTTTATTAAACAAGCTTTTCCCTCCTAAAAATAATATTTTATAATATTAAAATTAATGACTTATTTTGTTATATTATTTGTTATTTTTCCATAAATAATTCTTATATAATCTTATTGAAATTCAATGTTTCTCCCTATAAAAAAGAAATCAAATTTATATAAACTTATCTATATTCCTAAAAAAACAAAAAAGAGCTGTTAAAACAGCTCTAAATTTTAATATTTAAATATATAATTATTTTCATATGGTATATCTACTTCATGATTTCTTTGGAAGTAATCTATGATAAGCTCACTCATATCCATATTTATTTCTTTAACAACTTCAGCATTTTCATAAGCAGGATAAATAGATGTATTACTTGCTCTATAGTTATTTAATACAATCGTATAATCTTTATTTAAATCTATTTCTTCTCCGTCTTTTTTCATAGAGATAACTCTATTGCCAAATTCTTTATTTAAATCTACTTCATAAGTTAAACCTGAATAAGTATCATAATTATAATTTTGAATCTTTGGCACTAAGAATTCTTCATTAATCTTAACTTCATTATCTTCTAATACAAAGTAAGTAGCACTCTTTTCAATAGCTTCTTTAAGTTTACTTCCCTTTATCTTAAGTACTTTTAAAGTATTAGGATATGGATAGTTTATTAATACATCTCTTATTGAAACCTTCTTCTTAAAACCAATAGCACTATCAAATAATGATAAAGCTGAAAAATCTGCATTAGAAACATCTAATTGAACTTCATGTAAAAAGTTTATAAATGGATGCCCTTTAAGTCTTGCTATAAATATATCATCTAAAATTATATCATTTTTAAAATGTCCAATTTCTTTATCTAAATATCCTTGTAGTTCTTTATCTACATTAGTAAATCTCTTTTCTAAGTCTACATTTATTTCATCATTTAACTTTGATACATCTACAAGTTCATAGCTTATTTCTTTAGTATCAGTGTCAATTACTATTTTAGTAAAGTTTTGACCATTATGCATAGGTTGTGAACATATTACACCATTAACTTCTGTTATAAAAGATCTATGTTGATGTCCACTTAATACAATATCTATAGAATCATAAGTTTCTAATAATTCACTTGCTTGATTTTCTTTTGTTAACTTTTCTGTAGGTGTATTATTACCATCTAAACTTTTTTCAAAACCACCATGATAACCTACTATTATCATATCAGATTTTTCTTTTAACTCTTTTTCGTATTCTCCATAAATCTTAACTGGGTCTAAAAACTCTAAGTTTTCTATATTCTTTGCTTGCTCCCAGTTTGGAATAAATGAAGTTGTAAATCCTATACATCCAACCTTAAAGCCATTAAAATCAAATATTCTATAAGGTTTGCTATCAAAAGATAATCCCTTAATATTTGCATTAATTATTTTATCAGAAACTAAACTATATGCAGCATTTAAATACTCTAACCCATAGTTAAATTCATGATTTCCTAAAATATAAGCAGTATATCCTATATCTTCTAATAACTCTATTATAGGATTAGTTTTTAATGTTTGCTTAGATAAATAATGTGTTAATGCTGATCCTTGAACTAAATCTCCACAATCTATCTTTAAAGAAGCGTCATAATTCTTTTCATCTTTTAAAATATAACTTCCAATCTTTAATATTCCAAGTGATTGTTCTGTTACATAATTAGTTGGATATACATATCCATGTAAGTCACTAGTTTGATAAATAACTAATTTCATATTTCCTCCTTAATGTGCTTTAGCACAATGTAAAATGTAGAATGTAGAATGTAAAATTAAAGAAAAAACTCCTTAGGGAGTTTTTAAAATTAATATATTTTCAGTAATTTCGTACAAATTACATCAATAATTCTATATTTTACATTTTACATTTTTAATTAGGGCTGCCTATGGCAGCCCCTTTATATTATTCCCAAATTGAATTTAAAGTTGATTTAAAATCTTCTAATTTTGCATTTAAATCTACATTATTAGGATCTGCTAATACTGATTCTAATACTGTATTAGCTTCACGGTATGCAGCATCTGCACCATATATTACTGGATTTGTATATAAGTTAGCAGTTGCATCTTCTAATATTGGAGCTATTAAGCTTCCAGAATTCTTGTATTCTTCTGATTGAAGAGCACTTTCTCTTACAGGGATATATCCTGTTTCTATAGCCCATGTTATTTGATTTTCAGTTGTAGTTAAGAATTTTAAGTATTCATATGCAGCAGTTTTTTGTTCTGGTGTAGCAGTTGAGAATACATATAAATCTGTACCTTGTTGTAATGATGTATTTGTTGGATAAGGAGCTACTCCTATTTCAAATTTACCATCAACACCTAGCTTAACAAAGTTTTCACCAGCATTTGAACCAACATACATACCTAAAGTTTCATTTCCAAATGGTCCAGATAAATATTTATCTGTTCCTGCAATTCTAAAGTAACCTTCTTTAACACCTTTTAGATAATATTCAATAGCTGCTTTTGATTCTTCACTAGTAACATCTACATTATTATCATAAGTAATTCCTTCTGTTTTTAAGAAAGTAGTATAATAAGTGTGTAAAGCGTCAAATCCTGCTCCTGGAATACCCTTAGCCTCATAAATTTTCTTAGAAACTTCAGCAAGTTCTTCATAGTTTGTTGGTACGCTTAATCCTAATTCATCAAATAAAGTTTTGTTATACCATAAAACTTCTGTTGATTTATTAAATGGAATAGCATATACTTTTCCATCTATCGTATTTGCTTCTCTAAGACCTGGTAATATATCTTCATAATTATCAAATCCTATTGTTTCATTTTCTATATATGGAGTTAAATCTGTAACTAAACCTTCTTCTCTAGGGTTAAACATCCAATCTGGATATGCTTGAGTTATTGTTGGTAAGTTATTTGGACTTGCAACAGTTGCAGTTACTTTTTGTTGTAAATCTGGATAACTTGATTGGTTTTGTAAAGTAACAGTTATATTAGGATTTTGCTCCATAAATTTTTCTGTTAAATTTGTAAGAGACTTTTCTAAATCTCCACTCATAGCATGCCAGAAAGTTATTTCTACTGGTGCTGTAATTTCTGTTACGATTTCTTCATTAGATGTTGTAGCTCCATTATTTGATGAGCAACCTGTTAATAAACCTAATGAAAGTACTAGTGCTAGTATTTTCTTCATCTTCATAGTTCTTCATCCTCCAATTATATGGTTTGTTTTTTCTCTGGTAATAGTACATCGCCATTTTCATTATAAAGTTTTTCAGGACGATAAGAGTGTATTGGTACTAAAAGTTTAGGTTTAATTAAGTTAATAATCTTAATTAAATCATATGGATGGGCATGACCACTACATGATACTCTTTCGAATTTAATATTTCTATCCTCAAAGCTCTTTATAAATGGTGCATATTTAGGGTCAAAGTCACCTAATGGCACTGCATTTGAGTGAATATAAATTCCACCTTCCTTTAATTTGTCAATATATTCAATGGCAAGTGTATCTAATTGCCAGAAAAAATCACCTTCATCATTTAATAATGTATCAAAGTTTATTTCTAAATCTTTATTTAATCCATAATCTTTATTATCTAATGAATAATAATAAGATTCATAACCAGTTGCTTCTTTAAGAACATAAGAATAATATGCTGATAAAGCAACTTTTCTAGGATTAGTCTTAATTATATTTAATATTCTTTCTATATTTGAAATATAATAGTTAAATGTTATTTGTTTATTAGGATTTTCTTTAACTATTTCATTTATTTTTTCTATTAATTCTGGTTCATTTGATATTTCATCTTCTCTTACTTCATCAAAGTCTTGGAAAGAAACACTTACACCTTCTATTAGTAAAACATCACAGTTTTCACTTTCTTTACAGAAATTAAGTGTAGCATCTTTTCTATATCCGTGAAGTCTTATATCACCAGTATATGAAATAACTAAATCAGGAGTTTCAATTAATAAACCACATGCTCCATATGCATCATGGTCAACTGGCATTACTTTCACTTTTATTTTACCAATTTCTATAACTTCATTTTCCTTAACTCCAATTATATCTCTTGTATTCTTTCCTTTATTTTCATGTAGTGGGAATAAGAAATCATTATTTATATTTAAAGTATTCAATAATGATTTTGTTCCTTCTAATGTATATAAGGGTACTTCTGGATTTAAGTAGTTTACAATCTTAGAATGATCTAAGTGCATATGTGATAAAAATACTGCAGTATTCTTAAATTTATTTTCTTTTGATTCATATCCCTTTAATGGAATACTTGGATCAAACATATTATCTAAATATGGAACTAGATTTTCATCTAATAACTCTTGTAAATTTTCCGGCTGAACTGGAGCCTTTGGGTTGTATTCACTACCAAAATCAAAGAATATATGACTATCTTCATATACTACTTCTATTATTGTTCCACCAATAGTTAATATACCATTGTGAAAAGTAATTTTTGTTTTCTTATCCTTTAACGCCACTCTTAACAACTCCTCTGATAATTTGTTTTCTAAATATTAAATATAAAACTAGTATTGGTACTATTGCTATAGTTGATGCTGCCATTTGAAGATGTACATTTGTACCACTTTCTGTTGCAAAGGAGCTTAATCCATTACTTAATAATCTCATTTCCTTACTATTAGTTACTAATATAGGCCATAAGAATGAATTCCATCCAGTTATAAAACTTAATATCCCCATAGTAAACAATGCTGGTTTAGCTAACGGTATTAAAATTTTTCTAACAAACTCTAAATCTGAACATCCATCTACTTTTGCTGCTTTGTAGTATGAAATAGGAATACTTGTTAAATACTCTTTTAAGTAGAATATATAAAATATACTTGCAAGAGATGGTAATATTAATGCTGTATAAGTATCTAATAAACCAAGCTGTGCTATAGTTTGGAAGTTTGTAAATATAGTTACTTCATAAGGTACCATTAGTAAAGCCGCCATACCTAATACTAATGCATTTTTATATTTAAACTCTAATTTAACTAAAGCAAATCCTGCTAAAATAGAAGTAATAACTGTTCCTATTGTAGTTACACCTGCAACAAAAATTGTATTAAAAAAGTATCTTACAAATGGAGCCTGCTCCATTGCCACCTTAAAGTTACTCCATTGAAATTCTTTAGGAATTAATGTTGGTGGTATACTAGTTGCCTCTTGATAAGTCATTAAACTTGCTAAAATCATATATACAAAAGGAAATAATGTGATTATTGCCATAATAACTATAAATGTTTTTGATAAAACCGAATTAAATTTCTTCATATTTTCACCTACTTAGATATTCTTTTTAATATACGATTTTGTATTAATGTGAAAATTAAAATTAAAACAAATAAGATAACAGCTGCTGCCATACCTTGGCCATATCTATTTTCTACATAGAATTTATTAAATATGTAGAATACACCTGTTGTTGCACTATCAGCAATACCTGCTTTCCCATTAAATATTGAGAATACTTGTGCATATACCTTAAATGCATTTATAAAATTAACCATTAGTAAAAATGTTATTATTGGTACCATTTGAGGTAAAGTTATTCTAAAAAATTGCTCCATCTTTGTTGCACCAAACATATCAGCAACTTTATAATAGCTTTCATTAACATTTCTAAGACCTGAAAGTAATATTATTATATTAAATGCAAGTCCTGACCAAATACCGAATATAATAAGTGTTATCATACTCATATTGGGATCATCAAGGAAATTAAATGGTCCTACATTAAAAATTCCTAAAATATAGTTAACAAATCCATATTCACCATTTAATAAAAATCTAAATACAACCCCAACTGCAATTACGCTTGTTAAATATGGTATAAAGAATATTGTTTCAAATATATCTTTATATTTAATTTTTTCATATATTGTAATAGCTATAAACATAGATATAATTAATCCTACTGGTACTACTACAAATGCAAAAAGAGCTGTATTACCTATCGCTGTATGAAATTTAGGATCTTTTAGTACTATTTCAAAATTCTTTAACCCATTAAATTTTAAATTGTTTAAAGTACCTTTTTGCATAGACATAATAAATGTCTTAATTAAAGGCAACACATTAAATATTCCGATTATTATTAAAGCAGGTAGTAAAAACAGCCATGCTTGTGGTGAATTTTCTGCTCTATACTTAAACTTCTTCATTAGTACACTCTAACTCCATTCTCTTGGAATATATAAATTCCATTATAATCAATACCAAAGCCTATTTTATCTCCTTCTGAAACCTTCTTGTTGATATCTGTAATAGACTTCGCATTAATATCATTAATATTAAAGTTGATTATGCAATCTTTTCCTATTAATTCAACAGATTCAACCTTAACTTCAAATAATGGGTTTTCACTTAATTCAAAATATTCTGGTCTAATACCAACTATGTAATTTTCTTCTGTTAATTCTCCTTTAAATCTATCTTTGTTTAAAAGATTTAAATCAATAGAGAAATCTTTAGAAACTAATTTATTTCCTTCTTTTTTCATGTCAACTAAATTTATTATTGGATTTCCCATAAACTTAGCTACAAAAAGGTTTGTTGGTTCTAAATAAAGGTTTTGTGGTATATCAAATTGTTGAACAACCCCTTCATTCATTAAAACTATTCTATCACTTATAGATAAAGCTTCTTCTTGGTCATGAGTAACGAAAATTGTAGTTATTCCAATTTCTTTAACTAATCTTCTAATTTCCTCTCTAATCTTTAATCTTAATCTAGCATCTAGATTACTTAAAGGTTCATCAAGTAATAATATTCTTGGATTTTGAACTAATGCTCTTGTTATAGCAACTCTTTGTTGCTGACCTCCAGACATTTCTCCTGGTTTTTTATCAGCTAATTCTTCTATGCTAGTAACAGCCATATACTTCTTTGCTATTTCCATAGCTTCGCTTTTAGGCTTTTTATTTTTACCTACAGTAAGTGGAAACATAACATTTTCTAAAACTGTCATATGAGGATATAAAGCATAATTTTGAAAAACTAAGCCAATACCTCTATCCTTAGGGTGCTTTCCAACTACTGATTCATCATCAAATTTAATATCTCCGTCGCTTGGATCTAAAAGACCAGCTAATAAATTAAGAATAGTTGTTTTACCACAACCGCTAGGTCCTAAAAGACAAACTAATTCGCCTTCATTCATTTCAAGATTAATGCTCTTTAGAGCTTCATAACCATTGCTATAAACCTTTTTAAGCTTTTCAATTTGTATCATATGCCACCTCTAATATAAAATTTATCTGCTACTTTATTATCACATATATACTATACTAAATATATTATTTTATGACAATATATTATCTTTTTTTTACTTATATTTTTATGAAATTTAACATTCTGTTAACTTAATTTAATTATATTAAACAATAAAATATAAGAAATATTAATCATCATAATTTTTGTACTTTTTATAATAATAAAAGTTTTCAATATAATTTAACTATTTTATTAATTTAATATAGTTTTTGATTTATATATTCTTTTTATTCAATTTAAAGTTTTTATAAATATCATCGACAATTCTAATATAGTAATGATTCTAAAAACTTAACTACTTAAAAACAATTAAAAATTCAAATTATATACAAATTTTACTACTTATATGATATTATTATTTTTAGAGGTGACTATTGTGAAAAGAATTGTGAAGGTTATATGTGCAATTATTGAAAATGATAAATCTGAGGTCCTTTGTACTTTAAATCCTAAAGATATGTCCTTTTCTAGTTATTGGGAATTCCCTGGTGGAATAATTAAAGATGGTGAACCACCTGAAAAAGCCATAGTAAGAGAAATTAGTGAAAAACTTAAATGTGATATAACAGTTAATTCTCTTTTTAGTGCAACTACATATGAATATGATGATTACATATTAAATTTAATGGTAGCTAAATGTACACTTTTGGAGGACAAGCCATCTCCTGAAGAGAATTCTAAGTTATTATGGTTACCTATTGAATACATAACAAGCCTTAATTGGAATCCCGCAACTCTTCCAACCGTAAACAAACTTATAGTAAAATACAAAAAAAATTTAATATCAAATTAAATAAGGAGGAAACATTTTGTTTCCTCCTTAAGACTATTAAAACATAAATTATTGTTGTATTTTAATTAATAATTTCTTTAAACTTTCTAACACAGATGTACTTACTCCACCACCTGCTTGATATAGTTTATCAGAAATTTTACCTTTTAATACCGATTCTTGTCCACTACTTAAGCTGTTTTGAGAAAGTACCACAGGCACTCCCATTTTTGCTGCAAGAGGTCCTACTGCTAAAGCATCTACTAAATCCAAATCTTTAGCTATAATAACACCTTCTAGTGTTGTTTCTGGATAAAACTTCTTTATTACATTTGCATTAGTTTCTCTTCTATTAGCACCTGCTATTCTATTGCCCAATACATTTTTTGAAACAATACCATTTACTTGTTTTATAACATTATCAGATATAATACCTGTTCCACCTATAAAATATGCATCTGATAAGTTTTTACTCTTAAGATAATTATAAGTATTTGTATCCAACCCATTTTTAGCTGTAAGTATTATTGGTGATTTCTCTTTGCCTGCTACTGGTGATATTGATAGTGCATCAGGTTCTCCATTACCAGCACCTATGTATACCTTTTTTATTGGTAC
>JAEZAL010000140.1 GCA_023427705.1 Bacillota bacterium
GAATCTATGCTAGCTGAAGAATTCTGTAAAGTTTTATTGTGGGAAGCTAATACCTCTTTAACTGTGATTGGAAATTGAGAGTTGAAGGAATCTAATCTTTGAGGTACATAACCTATAGAGCTTGAATCAACCTCTATACTTCCAGAAGTAGGTTTTAATAAACCTAATATTAATTTTATTAATGTAGTTTTACAACTACCATTTTCACCAACTATAGATAAATACATACCATTAGTTAAAGTTAAGTTAATATCATTAAGTATGTATGGAACTTTATTTGTATATGAAAAACATAAGTTTTTAATTTCTATCATTTCAATCATCTCCTAAATAGTCTAGAATAATTATATATGATAATGCAAATGATTTGCAACAATAAGTTTTTTAGCTTATGTAATATCTATTAAGTATTTTTAACCAAATAAATTGTTTTAACTCATAGAATAAATACATATATTGCTATATAATATGGATAAAACATATAATATATATAAATACAAAAGTTAAGATATGGAGGAAGAATAAATGGATTTTTCAAGCTTAGTTTTAATGGAAAAAGATAAGGATACAGGATTTATTACAAAAGAGTTAGGAAGCTTTCAAGTTTCTGAAGGGGCTTTATTTGTAAAAAAATTATTTGTAATAAATGAAGAAGTTAATTTAATATTTGATACAAATAAAGATGTAGAAGAATGGGAATACTCAGCTATATACGATTTATTTAATTATGAAGCCTTTGTTAAGGAAGAATTTGAAATAGAAGACGTATTAGACGAATATAATCCAACATTTTTAATTAAATTTAATTATATAGATGACTATGAGTTAATGAAGGAAAGAATAAATAAGTGTGTAAACTTAATAGAATCATCTATGGAGGATGTCTTCAAAGCTATTGAAGGAAAGGAAGAAGAGTATATTTAGAAAGGAGAGCCAAATTAGGCAAATAATATGAGCGATTTAAAGGTATTGAAAAAAAGAGAAGAAATAAATGATAAATACAAATGGAAATTAGATAAAATTTTTACTAATGATAATGAATGGGAGGAAGCTTTTAAGAAATTAAAAGAAGAAGCTCCATCTCTTAAAGATTTTGAGGGAAAGTTAAATAACAAAGAAAATATAGAAGCTTTTTTAAATAAGTATGTAGATTTAGGAATTAGAGCTGAAACTATATATATTTATGCGCATTTAAAGTGTGATGAAGATACATCAAATTCAAAATATCAAGCTATGATGAATAAAGTTGATGCATATATGGCAGAATATGCTTCTTATACAGCTTATTTTGTTCCAGAAATACTTAGTCAAGATGAAAAGCTTATAAGGGACATAATTAACAATAATGAAGAACTTAAAACTTATAAGTTTTTATTTGAAGATATTTTAAAAGAAAAACCGCATATATTAAGTAAATCAGAGGAAGAACTTTTAGCTTCAGTTTCAGATTGCTTAGATGCACCATCATCAATTCATAATATGTTAACGAATGCAGATATGAAATTTGGTGATATTATTGATGAAGATGGTGAAAAGGTGGAACTTACTGAAGGTAATTATTCTTCATTTATAAAGAGTAAAGATAGAAAGGTAAGAAAAGAAGCTTTTGAAACTTTATTCGGTAAATATAAGGATTTAGAAAATACATTTGCTACAACTTTAAGTAGTTCAATAAAAAACTTTAATTTTGGAGCTAAGATAAGAAAGTATAATTCAGCTCTTGAATCATCATTAAAACCAAATGATATACCAGTTGAAGTATATAAAAATGCAGTTAAAACCATTGATGAAAATTTAAAATCTCTTCATAGATATGTATCATTAAAGAAAAAATTATTAGGATTAAATGAAATGCATATGTATGATTTATATGTTCCTGTTATTGAAATACCTAAGGAACACATTGAATTTGATAAGGCTGTAGATATGGTTATTGAAGGATTAAATCCTTTAGGGAAAGAGTATTTAGATATATTTAAATCTGGTGTTGAAGAAGGTTGGATAGATATATATCAAAATAAAGGTAAAAGAGGTGGAGCATATTCTTGGGGTGGCTATAAAACTATGCCATATGTGCTTTTAAACTATAATTATGAATTACATGATGTTTCAACATTAGCTCATGAAATGGGACATTCAATTCATTCTTATTATTCAAGAAAGGAACAACCATATATTTATGCAGGGTATACATTATTCTGTGCAGAAGTAGCATCTACTACAAATGAAGCTTTATTAATTCATCATTTAATAAATAAAGAAGAAGATAAGAATAAAAAGCTATATTTAATAAATCAAGAACTAGAGCAAATAAGAACAACAGTATTTAGACAGTTGATGTTTGCAGAATTTGAACTTTACACTCATGAATCATTAGAAAAAGGAACACCATTAACTGCAGAAGATTATAATAAAGCTTGGCATGATCTTAATGTTAAGTACTTTGGACCAGATATGATAGTTGATAATGATATAGATATAGAGTGGGCAAGAATACCACATTTCTATTCAGATTTCTATGTTTATCAATATGCAACTGGTTATGCAGCAGCTTCAGCATTTGCTAAATCAATACTTGAAGGAAAAGAAGATGCTGTTCCTAAGTATATTGACTTCTTAAAGAGTGGTGGAAGTGATTATCCAATAGAGATTCTAAAGAAGGCTGGAGTTGATATGACTACTTCTAAGCCACTAGAGGCAACTATAGAAAGATTTAATGAATTACTAGATATGTTAGATAAAGAAATAAGTTAGTTATATAAATTTATTTTAGAAACTCCTCACGGAGTTTCTTCTTTAATTTTATATTTTATATTGTACGAAGCACCTTAATATTTTAGGAAGGGGGATGTTAGGTGGAGAAGTTTGAAAAAGTATTTTTTAATATTTTAACTAAAGAAATGAAGTTTTTTATGAAGGACTACTATAGTAACTATAATAATAAAAGTAAATGGTTAGGCCTTTTAGATATTAATAATGCATATGTAGCTGTTTTAGTAGTTAAGGATTCAGAGGAAGAAATAATATATAATGAAGCTAAGGAATATTTAGCTAATACATTAAATAAACCATTTATTATTAATTTAATAGTTTTAGCATCAGGAGATTATTTAACTTTTGGGGAAAGTTATTATAATAAATTGGTTCTTTCATTAAGAAATAAAGAAGTTATTTATTGTAGTGAAGGTTCTAAAGCCTTTTTACCAGTTATTGATTATATTTTAAAGGCTGATAACAATAAAAAAAATGTAAAGATAAATAAAGATATAATAGAAAAATATAAAGTTACATATAGTCTTATGTTGATAAATATATTTATATTTTTATTGGAAATACTAAAGTCTAAAAGTTTTTTAGATATTGATGTATATACCCTAATAGAAATGGGAGCGAAATTTAATTTTAATATATATCATGGAGAATATTATAGACTTTTTACGGCAGCTTTCCTACATGGAGGGTTAATACATATACTATTCAATATGTATGCTCTTAATATTATAGGAAGAGAAGTTGAGTATGTATATGGTTGGAAAAAGTACTTAATAATATATTTTTCATCAGCGGTAGGTGGAAATATTTTTAGCTATATATTTACTATAAATAACCCTCTTAGCATTTCAGTTGGTGCATCTGGAGCAATTTTTGGATTGTTAGGAGCTATGTTAGTATTTGGTATTAAGGAAAAAGAAAGAATAGGGAAAGAATATACTAAAAATATTATTAAAATAATTGCTGTAAATGTAATAATTGGAATAACTTTAAGTAATATAGATAACTTTGCTCATATTGGAGGTCTAGCCATAGGCTTTGCAGTATCATTTTTTTTATTTAATAAAAAATCTTTAATAAATTAATATTTAATTAATATTCTATAATAAGAAAGGACAATTATTAAATTTTAGTTATAATATAATAATACTAAGCTTTATATTTTAGGAGTGATTGTTATGGGAAAGAACAGTAGAAATAAAGAATTTATGATTGCAGCAATATTTACATTAGTATTAATTCTTACTTTATTCTATGCCCTTTTTACTGGAAATGGAGAAAAAATATTTAGAATTGTATTAACTTTTATAACTATAGTTATAGCATATATGTTGTTTAAAAAAAGTTTTCTTAAGGGAGCAAGTATTATTTATTATATAAATATAATTTTTATATTCTTATCAATGTACTTAGCAAGTGTATGGAACTTTTATGGAATACCTAATTACGATAAGTTCTTGCATCTTTTATCAGGAGCTATAATAGCTATTATAGGGTATGCTCTATTTATATACTTAACTAATGATATAGCAAGAAAAGAAATTCATCCTTTAACTTCTGTTATATTTGTAATTTTATTTGCAACAGCAGCAGCAGGAGTTTGGGAAATTTGGGAATTCACAACTGACTCCTTATTTGGATTAACAGCACAAAATAATAGTCTACATGATACTATGTGGGATATTATATGTGGTACTATTGTTGGAATTGTTACAGCAATTCCTATTTACATTAATAGTAAAAGTAATAAAATAAAAGTAATTACTAAGATGATAGATGAAATAGAAATGAATAAAAGATAGATTATAGAAAGGTGGAAGACAAAGTCTCCATCTTTTTATATATATCATATTTTTAATAATTGTTAAAAAGGTATAAATTGTTACTGAATATTGATAAATTAATAAAATTTCAGAATATTTTAAAAAAATATAGTAAAAAACAAACTATTATTGTATGATATATATATTATATAGATAAAGAGGTGGCAATGGTGTCAGGATAAGAGTATATTAATCAAGTAATAAAAGAAGTAGAGAAAAGAAATAATGGAGAAAGTGAATTTTTAGATGCTGTTAAGGAAGTTTTAAATTCCCTTGCACCTGTATTTGACAAACATCCTGAATTCATAGAAGAAGGAATTTTAGAAAGATTAGTAGAACCAGAAAGACAAATATTTTTTAGAGTTCCATGGATAAATGATTCAGGAAAAGTACAAGTTAATAGAGGTTTTAGAGTGCAATTTAATAGTGCAATAGGACCTTATAAAGGTGGATTAAGATTTCACCCATCAGTTAATCAAAGCATAATAAAGTTTTTAGGCTTTGAACAAATTTTTAAGAACTCATTAACAGGACTACCTATTGGTGGTGGTAAAGGTGGATCTGATTTTAATCCAAAAGGAAAATCAGATAGAGAAGTAATGAGGTTCTGTCAAAGTTTTATGGCTGAATTATGTAAGCATATAGGCTTGGATACAGATGTTCCAGCAGGAGATATTGGTGTTGGTGGAAGAGAAATTGGCTATATGTATGGTTATTATAAAAAGATTAGAAATGCTAATGACCAAGGTGTTTTAACTGGAAAGGGATTAACTTATGGAGGTAGTTTAACAAGGACAGAGGCCACTGGATATGGATTAGTATACTTTACTGAAGAAATGTTAAATGATAACAATTCAACTTTTAAAGGTAAGAGAGTAATTATTTCAGGATCAGGAAATGTTGCAATTTATGCATGTGAAAAAGCACAGGAATTAGGTGCAAATGTAGTAGCAGTAAGTGATTCAGAAGGATATATATATGATGAAAATGGAATTAACTTAGATGTAGTTAAAGAAATTAAAGAAGTTAGAAGAGGAAGAATTAAAGAATATTTAGAAAAGGTACCTAATGCAAAATTTGTAGAGGGATTCAGAAGAATTTGGGAAGAAAAATGTGACATTGCTTTACCTTGTGCAACTCAAGGAGAAATAGACTTAGAATCTGCTAAGCTTTTAATAGAAAATGGAGTTCAAGTAGTTTCAGAAGGGGCTAATATGCCAACTAATTTAGATGCTATAGAAGAACTTCAAAGAGCTGGAGTTATGTTTGGACCAGCTAAGGCGGCAAATGCTGGAGGAGTTGCTTGTTCAGCACTTGAAATGTCACAAAATAGTATGAGATTATCATGGAATTTTGAAGAAGTAGATGCAAAACTTAAAGAAATTATGGTTAATATCTATAAGAATTCAAAAAAAGCAGCTGAAGAATATGGTGAACCAGGAAACATATTAATGGGAGCTAATATTTCAGGCTTCTTAAAGGTAGCAGAAGCAATGATGTCTCAAGGAATAGTATAATAGTTAAAATCTCAAAAATAGCAACCCCTATTTTGAGTTTATAAAAGAAGCTCTTTTTATTAAATTAAGAGCTTCTTATTTTTTTGTTTTTTTTAGGAATTTATTACCTAGCTAAGTTTATTATATCTTTAGTTATCTAGGATAAAATAATAATAGATGAAATTATATTTAAGATAATATTAATTAATTTTTAAGATTTCTATACTTGATTTTTTACTTATATTAGAATAATATTTAATTTGATGTTAGAGGGAAATTATACGCAGTGATGTTTTGAAAATACCCTTTATTTAGAGGAGTGAATAAAATGGGAGAAATTGTTTTTGCTGCAACGGCTATATTTCAATTAGTTGTATTTGCATTAATGATGTATTATTTTATATTAGCTTTCTTTGGATTTAAAAGAAAGACTGAAAAGAAAAACTATACACCAACTAAAAAATTTGCAATGATAGTAGCAGCGCATAATGAAGAGGTAGTAATCGGTAAATTGATCGAAAGTATGTTAAATCAAAATTACCCAAGAGAACTTTTCGATATTTTTGTTATTGCAGATAACTGTACAGATAATACTGCAAAAATAGCAAGAAAATATGGTGTATATGTATATGAAAGGTTCAATAAAGAACAAAAAGGTAAGGGATATGCACTAGAGTGGATGTTTGACAAAATATTCAATATGAAAAAGAAATATGATGCAGTAGCAATTTTTGATGCTGATAATTTAGTTTCTAAGAATTGGTGCAGAGAAATTAACTCTAAAATGTTAGAAGGATATAAAGTAGTACAAGGCTACATAGATAGCAAAAATCCTAATGATTCATGGATAGCAGCTTCATATTCTATAGCCATTTGGACTCAAAATAGAATGTATCAGTTAGCTAGAGCAAATGTAGGATTATCTAACCAAATAGGTGGTACAGGATTTGCAATAGATATAGATGTTCTTAAAAAGTTTGGCTGGGGAGCAACATGTTTAACTGAAGATTTAGAATTTAGTTGTAAGTTAATATTAAATGATGAAAAAGTGGGTTGGGCCCATGATGCAATTATTTATGATGAAAAACCATTAACCTTAAAACAATCTTGGGTACAAAGAAGAAGATGGATGCAAGGATTTACAGATGTAGCATCAAGATATTTCTTTAAGTTATTTAAAAAAGGTATTAAGGAAAGAAAATGGTTTGTTTTAGACTGTGCTTTATATGTAATACAACCATTTTTTACATTAATGATTGGTATATCAACAGTTTTAAGTTTTATACAAAGTATGACTCCAAGTAATATATTTATGATAAGTTATTTAACTGGAGATTTTACATTTAAGATGATTGGAGTAATTCAATTCTTAGTTACACCATTAATGTTAAAACTAGATAAAAAGATATCTTCTGGGTTATTCTGGATGATTCTATTCTATGCATCTAATGTTTTTGTATTACCTATATTTGCAACACAAGCAGATAATTATATACAAGTTTTATTAATAGATTTAGTATTTAATTTAGCATTTTTACTAGCCTCAGCATTGTTCTTAGGCAAAAAGAAACTTATGATGTTCTTTAGATTCTTATTATATTCTTTATATACTTTAACATGGATACCAATAACTGTTGAAGGAATTCTTAAAAAGAATAATAAAGAATGGAATCCAACAAAACATGTAAGAAATATTGAAATATATGATGTTTAATAACAAAGGTATAGCATAAACGCTATACCTTTTTGCTTTTTAAGGAATTAGAACGAACATTAGTTTGACTTTTCATATAGAAAGATTTATATTTTTATTTGTAGTTTAATTATGATAAAATTAAAAAGATTATAATAAGAATTGGTGGTTAAACTAAGCAAAAGAATCTTATATTAATTAGCAAAAATAATTTTGGAGGTTTGTATGAGTACAGATTTAATAAAGGGATATGATGTTACAGATTTAACTTCCTTAGAAAAATTAGAACCAGTTAGAGTAAGACCGGGGATGTATATTGGTTCAACAGGAACAAAGGGTTTACATCATTGTATATGGGAGATTTTAGATAACTCCATAGATGAAATTTCAAATGGCTATGGTAATAAAGCCACCATTATAATAAATAAAGATAAAAGTATTACTATAATAGATAATGGAAGAGGTATTCCAACAGGAATACATCCAACCAAAAAGAAGTCTGGAGTAGAAATGGTTTTTACTGAACTTCATACTGGGGGAAAGTTCAATAATAAGAACTATAAAACTTCAGGAGGATTGCATGGAGTAGGAGCGGCAGTAGTTAATGCTTTATCATCTTGGCTTGAAGTAGAAGTGTGCCAAAATGGTAATAGATACAAGCAAAGATTCGAACATGCTTATGATAAAGAAGTTAAAAAAGTTATGCCAGGAACACCAGTTACTAAGTTAGAGGTAATAGGAAAAAGTAAGGAAACTGGAACTAAGGTAACTTTTATGCCTGATAAAGAAATTTTTTCAACTATTGATTTTAAAGTTGACATAATAGATGAAAGGTTACAAGAATTAGCTTTTCAAAATAAAGGTATTCACTTAGAATTAATAGATTTAAGAAAAGAAGAAGAATTTAGAAAAGAATATTATTCTGAAAGAGGACTTTTAGATTTTATAGAATATTTAAATGAAAGTAAAACAGCTCTTCATCAAGTACCTATTTATTTTGAAGGGGAAAAAATAGTAAATAACATTCAGATGTTTGGAGAAGTATGTATTCAATTTACTGATTCTACAACAGAAAATATAGCAAGCTATGTTAATAATATTCCTACTACTGAAGCTGGGACTCATGAAACAGGATTTAAAACTGGTATGACAAGAGCTTTTAAAGAAGGTGCAAAAAAACTTGGACTTATAAAAGAAAGGGATAAGGAATTTGAAGGTGATGACTTAAGAGAAGGTATGACAGCCATCGTAAGAATAAAAATTACTAATCCGATTTTTGAAGGACAAACAAAGACTAAGCTTGGATCTGCAGAAGCTTATACTATGATGAATGAGTTAACTTATACCAAGTTTATTGAGTGGATAGAAGATAATAAAGAAGTTGCTAGTATGATAATAAATAATGCACTTCAAGCTGCTCAAAGAAGAGAAAAAATAAAAAAGATAAATGAAGCAGAGAAAAAGAAAATAGGAAAAGGAGCTGCACCTCTTGCCGGGAAAGTAGCAGTTTGTACATTAAAAGATAATACAGTTAATGAATTTATAGTAGTTGAGGGAGATTCTGCGGGAGGTTCAGCAAAACAAGCAAGAGATAGAAGATTCCAAACAATTATGCCGTCTAAAGGTAAGATAATGAATACAGAGAAGCAAAAGCTTGAAAATGTATTAGCTTCTGAAGAGTTAAAAATATTTAATACCGCTTTAGGTACAGGTACTCTAGATAATTATAAAGAAGAAGACTTAAAATATGATAAAATTATAATTATGAGTGATGCTGATGTTGACGGATACCACATTAGAACTTTATGGATGACTTATATTTATAGATATATGAGACCATTAATTGCTAATGGACATCTTTATTTAGCACAACCTCCTTTATATAAGGTTTATAAAACAGTTAAAGGAAAAGAAATTCATAAATATGCATATAGCGATGATGAACTTGAAAATGTAAAAAAGCAAGTTGGTAAAGGTGCTCTTATACAAAGATATAAAGGGCTTGGTGAAATGAATCCTGATCAATTATGGGAAACTACTTTAAATCCTGAAACTAGAACACTTCTTCAAGTAACTATAGAAGATGCAGCAAAAGCTGAAAAAATGGTTTCATTATTAATGGGAGACATAGTTGAACCAAGAAAAGCTTATATGTATAAATATGGAGAATTTTAGTTAAGAATTGGAGAAATGATATGGCTAAGAAAGTTAATGATATACCAAAAGATAATAATATAATTCCTGTTCTCTTAGAAGAAGCAATGCCAGACAACTTTTTGCCTTATGCTATTGAAGTTGCTAAGGATAGAGCTTTACCTGATGTAAGAGATGGACTAAAACCAGTTCATAGAAGAATATTATATGGAGCGTACCAACTAAAAGCTTTTCCAGATAAACCTTATTATAAATCAGCAAGAATCGTCGGGGATATTTTAGGTAAATATCATCCTCATGGTGATACTTCAGTTTATGATGCTATGGTTATTATGGCTCAAGATTTTACTACTAAAGAAGCTTTAATTGATGGTCATGGTAACTGGGGTTCAATGGATGGTGATGGTGCAGCGGCAATGAGATATACGGAAGCTAGATTAGCACCTATTGCAATGGAAATGTTAAGAGATATAGATAAAGGTACTGTAGATATGGTACCTAACTATTCAGATAGTGAATTAGAGCCAAAAGTATTGCCAAGCAGATACCCAAATCTATTAGTTAATGGAACTTTTGGAATAGCTGTAGGACTTGCAACTAATATACCACCTCATAATTTGAAAGAAGTTATAGAAGGGGTTTTAGCATATATAGATAATAATGAAATAACTACAAGAGAGTTAATGAATTATATAAAGGGACCTGATTTACCTACAGGAGGAATACTTATAGGTGAAAAATCTTTACTATCAGCTTATGAAAGTGGAGAAGGAAAAGTAACTTTAAGAGCAAAAACTTCAATTGAGAAATTGGAAAATGGAAGACTTGGAATAGTTATTACAGAATTCCCTTTTAGAAGAAATAAAGCAAGACTACTACAAACTATTTCAGAAATGACTGGGGATAAAAAACATTCTAAAGCTTTAGAATCTATAACAGATATAAGAGACGAGTCTGATAGAACTGGTGTAAGAGCTGTTATAGAATTTAGGAAATCAGCAGATGAGGAATTAGTTGATAAAGTTTTAAAATATTTATATAAGAGAACTGATCTTCAATGCAATTTAAGTTTTAATATGGTAGCTCTAGCAAATGGAAAACCTCAAACTATGCCACTTAAAACTATAATTAAGCATTATGTTAATCATCAAAAAGAAATAGTTACTAGAAGAACTAGAAGAGAACTAGAAATTGCAGAAAAAAGATTCCATATAGTAGAAGGATTTATTAAAGCTATTAATGTTTTAGATGAAGTTATAAAAACAATTAGAGAGTCTAATTCTAAAAAAGATGCAAATATAAATCTAATAAATAAGTTTGGATTTACAGAATTACAAGCAGAAGCAATATTAGAGTTAATGCTATACAGATTAACAGGGCTTGAAATAAAAGTATTCCAAAAAGAACATGCTGAACTTGAAAAAACTATTAAAAGACTTAAGAAAATTTTAGCGGAAGAAAAAGAATTATTAAAAGTAGTTAAAAGTGAATTAAATGAAATTGTAGAAAAGTACGGTTCTGCTAGAAAGACAAAAATAATAAAAGATGATAGTGAAGCAAAAATAGATGTTGAAGAGCTAATTATTATAGAAGATGTAATGGTTACTTTATCAAAAGATGGATTTATTAAGAGAATACCACTAAAGACATATAATAGATTAAATGCAAATCCTGAAGATATAGATTATAGAGAAGGGGACGAGTTAAAGTTCTTATTTAATTCAAATACCACAGAAAATATAGTCTTATTTACTAATAAAGGTAATATGTATCAAACAAAAGGTATAAATATCCCAGAAGCTAAGTGGAAAGAAAAGGGTGAATGGGTAGATAGCATTATAAAATCACTTGATTTAGAAGAAGAAAATATAGTGTATGCAACATCGTTATCGAATTTTATGCCTAACAAGTATATTCAATTTATAACTTCAAAGGGTGGAATTAAAAGAAGCACTTTAGATAAATTCCAAACAAATTATTCTAAATTACAAGCTGTAAAATTAAAAGATAATGAAGAAGTAATAGATGTAGTTATCTTAAATGAAGATGAAAAGAAAGAATTTATAAAATTTGAAACTAAAGAAGGATTAAGTTTTAATCTTCAAGCTCCAAATATTGAAGATTCTCCAAGAAATATATTACCTACACCTATGCTTAACTTATCTGCAATAGATGAAATTATAAAAGCAGAATATATAGATACTATGGAGTTTTTTGAATTAAATATAGGTATAACTGCAAAAGGTAATATAAAGGCATTTAATTCAATTAAGAAAAATGATAATTTAAAAGTAAGTACAGACTCTTTAAGTGAAATTTTAATATTTACTAATATTGGTAAGGTGTATAAGGTTCAATCTTTCATGTTATCAGGATTATGTAATGAAGAAATTCCATTAAATAAAATAATAAATAATCTTGAAAAAGGTGAAAAAATTATTAAATTAATGTCAATTAAATCATACGATGAAAATGAATTTGTATATTTCTTTACTAAGAGAGGTATGGTGAAGAAAACTTCTCTGAAAGAATTTGAAGGTAATTACCTATTACAACCTTCTTACAAATTCAAATATGATAATGATGAATTAATTTCTATTGATAAATATAGTGAAAATGATGTTGAAATGATAATAATAACTAAAAAGGGAATGGGAATTAAGTTCTTATCAAGTAATATAAATCCAATGGGAAAAGTAGCTTCTGGTGTAACTGGAATTAGTTTAAAAGAAGGCGATGAAGTTATATATGGAAGATTAATTAGAGGTTCTAATTCTAATGTTATACCTGAATTGGCACTTACTTCTACTGATACAATAACTTTAATTAGCAAGAATAAGGATAAAAAGGAAGTTTGTCTAGATGAAATTAAACTTCAAAATAGAGCTGGTAAGGGTAGTAGCATAATGACAATAGTATTAGATGATGAGATTAAAGATATAATATAAAATATATAGTTGGGAGGTAATTTAAATGAAAGTTGCTGTTTTATTAGCAAATGGTTTTGAAACATTAGAAGGGTTAACGGTAGTTGATATTTTAAGAAGAGCAGAAGTAGAATGTAATACTTTTGCATTAGAAGGGACAGAAGTTAAGACATCTCATAATATAAAAGTTAAAGCAGATAAAAATATTATGGATGAAGAAATAAAGGATTATGACTTTATAGTTTTACCAGGTGGAATGCCAGGTGCTACAAACTTAAGGGATAATGAAAGAGTTATTGAATTAGTTAAAGAATTCAATAATAAAAACAAATGGGTTTGTGCAATTTGTGCTGGACCAATAGCTTTAGGTAAGGCTGGTATAACTGAAGGTAAAATAGTAACTTGCTATCCTGGATTTGAAGACCAATTAGGAAACTGTAATTATAAAGAAGATTTAGTAGTAGTAGATGGTAATATTATTACAGGAAAAGGCCCAGCTGCTGCAATTCCTTTTGCTTTTGAAATATTATCTAAGATTTCAGAAGCAAAAGCTTATAAAGTAAAAAAGGCAATGTTATTTAAATAATAGGTGTAATATGAGAGAAAATTGGATATTAGTAAATAAAAAGGAGAGCTTTTTAAAGCTCTCTGAATTTTTAGATGAAAACCCATTAGTTCTTAGATTGCTAGCTAATAGAGGTATAGATGATATAAATTTAGCTAAAAGATTTTTAAAAGGAACTATAGAAGACCTTTATGATGGATATCTTATGAAAGATATGAAAAAGGGTGTAAATATTATAAAACAGGCTATTTTAGATAATAAAAAGATTATTATTTATGGAGATTATGACTGTGATGGAGTTAACAGTACAACAATTTTATATAAAGCATTAAAAGCTGTTGGAGCAAATTATAGCTATTATATACCTAATAGAGAAGAAGAAGGCTATGGTATGCATAGTGGAAGAATAGAAAAGTTAAAAGAAGAAGGCTATGAAGTTATATTAACTTGTGATAATGGTATTTCTGCTTTTGAACAAGTAGAGCTTGCTAAGAGTCTTGGAATGGAAGTTGTAATTACAGATCATCATGACATTCCTATTAGAGAAGATGAAAGTGGATTATTAAAGGAAAAGGCACCTAATGCAGATGCTGTGATTAATCCTAAACAAAGTGATTGTAATTATCCTTTTAAAATGTTATGTGGAGCAGGAATAGCACTAAAGTTTTCTAAATGCTTATTTGATGAGTTTAATATTGAAAATGAAAAATTTATAGATTTATTTCAATTTGCAGCTATTGCCACAGTATGTGATGTAGT
>JAEZAL010000148.1 GCA_023427705.1 Bacillota bacterium
TAATGGATATATCAACTATGCTTATACAATCATTATTTGCTTTTTTCTCAACTCTTGGTTTTGGTATATTGTTTAATATAAAAGGAAAAAAGCTGTTTTATGCTGGTCTTGGTGGTGGATTAAGTTGGTTTATTAGTCTATACTGTGAAGGTTTAGGATTAAATACTACGTCTTCATTTTTTATAACATCAATAATATTTAGTATTTACTCTGAGATTATGGCTAGAATTCTAAAAACTCCTGTCACCACATTAATAATCTGTGCTTTAATACCACTAGTTCCTGGTGGTGGAATGTATTATACTATGTACGAAGCTATTAATGGAAATATAATGAAGTCCATTGAACTTGGTTTAAATACCCTTTCTAGTGCAGGTTCTCTAGCTTTAGGAATTATATTTGTATCAACTTTAACTAGACTTTTTTTCCGAGCTAAAAGAAAAAGTGAATTTAGAGAGTTAGATAAAATATCAAAGAAAAAAATATTTTAAGCAAATTTAAAGAGCTGCCTAAGCAGCTCTTTTATTATTCTTCTATTGAAATTGCAGTAACTGGACAGCTATCGCATGCTTCTCTTGTTGCATCCTGAACTTCTTGTGGAACTTCTCCTTCTATTGCAGTTGAAACTCCTGTTTCTAAAGTGAAGACTTCTGGACAAATACCTTCACATAAACCACATGAAATACATGTATTTTCATCAACAAATGCTTTCATAAACCCGCCTCCTTATATCACATGTAAATTTTTAAATTAATCAATTAATTTACATAATTAAAAAACTTTATACATTTATTATAAATAATCATTAAATATTGTCAATATTTCTCATACTCCATAAATATCAATTTTATCAAATTAAATTGCTTATAATAGTTTTATGTCGTTTTCTCTACATATATTAATATTTTTTTTATCCCAAATACTTGCTTGCACTTCTCCAATATGTGCTTTATTTAAAAAGAACATACATATTCTAGATTGTCCAATTCCTCCTCCTATAGTAAATGGAAGTTCGTCATTTAAAAGTAATTTATGGAAATTTAATTTTCTTCTATCATCATTTCCAGATACTCTTAGCTGATAATCTAAAGCTTCTTTATCAACTCTTATTCCCATTGAAGAAAGTTCAACTGCTCTTTCTAATAATGGATACCAAAATAAAATATCACCATTTAATTTCCAATCATCATAATCTGGACTTCTTCCATCATGCTTTTCTCCAGATTTAAGTAAATCGCCAATTTTCATTATAAATACAGCTTTATGTTCTTTACAAATTGCGTCTTCTCTTTCCTTTGATGAATAATTAGGGTACATGTCCTCTAATTCTTGAGTAGTTATAAAGAAAATATCTTCTGGCAATATATCTTCTTCATTAAATAATTCTTTATGAACATATCTCTCTGTTTTTTTAAATACATTATAAATACTTCTTACTATCTCTTTTAATTTCTCTTCATTTCTATCTTCTTTTTCAATAATTTTTTCCCAATCCCATTGATCCACATATACTGAATGTAGATTATCTAACTCCTCATCCCTTCTAATTGCATTCATATCTGTATATAAGCCTTCTCCAACATTAAATCCATATCTATATAAACTTAATCTTTTCCATTTTGCTAAAGAATGAACTATTTCAACATCTTCTTTAGTAGCTAATAAATCAAATTTTACTGGTCTTTCTATACCATTTAAATTATCATTTAATCCACTATTAGCATCTACAAATAACGGTGCTGAAACTCTAGTTAAATTCAACGCTTCCGCCAATTCTCTTTCAAAAAAATCCTTAATTTTTTTAATGTTAACTTCTGTTTCAATTAATGTAGTTTTGCTCTTATAGCCCTTTGGTACTATTACACCTTCGATTTGCATATGAAATCCCCCTTATTTTTAAATATAAAAAAACTTCCATCCTATAAAAGGATGAAAGTAATATTCCATGGTGCCACCTTAATTCATTATTATTTTTCAATAATAACCTTATCAAGTACATAAGAAAACTTATATACTCTATCACTATAACAGGTGAACCTGATTACTGCCTACTAG
Organism: Bacillota bacterium; assembly: GCA_023427705.1. Classification (GTDB taxonomy): domain Bacteria; phylum Bacillota; class Clostridia; order Clostridiales; family Clostridiaceae; genus Clostridium. The sequence continues at coordinate 2,056 of JAEZAL010000148.1, forward strand.
TTGTTATCTTTCGGAGTATAGCTCAGAGATGTTATTCAAATTAAATATCTTATTCTACTTCCAGCCAAGGTAGAACTCTCTTTGAAGATAATTTAAATTTACTTCTTCTCTTCATAGCCTTTAATATTTTACATTTTTGTTTAAATTAATATATCATTATTTTAATACATTGTAAATACTTTTCAAAATATTTTATCAATTTTATAAAAAAATGATAAAAATCATATTTCTTTAATATATCATTAAATATATTATCCTATGATTTTTATCATTATATTATTTAACAAAAGTATTAATAGTCTTAATAACTTGTTTTAAGTTTTCTTGTTCCATTGAACCTTCTTCTATATTTAAACAATTGTTAGCATAGTATTCAATTGTTAAACCCCCAACTTTATTAATTGCTGATCTTATTGCAGATATTTGCACTAAAATATCTGAACAGCAAACGTTTTTTTCCATCATGCCTTGAATTCCTTTTACTTGGCCTTCAATTCTTTTTAGCCTATTAACTATATCTTTTCTCAGCTTTTCATTCTCTTCATCCATTTTTATTCCTCCCTGCTTCTATACCTCTATGGGGTATCTATATTTTATCACTTATCTATCTATCTTTCAATTAATTAAAACATGAAATTTTATATTTCTATGGAATAAAAACAATATATTATATATAATATGTTAATAAGTATTTTGTGTTATTCTGGAGGAAATTATGGAAGAAATTTTAAATATATTTAATAAACAAAAAGAGTTTTTTCATTCTGAAGAAACTAAGAATATAGATTTTAGAATTAATTCATTAAAAAAACTTAAGCTTATTATTAAAAACAATGAAGAACTTATCATAGAAGCCTTACACAAGGATTTAAGAAAATCACCATTTGAAGCTTTTGCCACTGAAATAGGCCTGCTTTATGATGAGCTAAATCTTCACATAAAAAAATTAAGAAGTTGGTCTAAGAAAGAAAAAAGGAGATCTCCTATAGTCCACTTTCCAGCTAAAAGTTATATATATAAGGAACCTTATGGAGTTACATTAATAATAGGTCCATTTAATTATCCTTTTCAATTAATTATCTCTCCACTAATCGGAGCTATTTCAGCTGGAAATTGTGCAATCATTAAACCATCTGAAAATACTCCTAATACATCATTATTATTGGAGAAACTAATTAACGAAAACTTTGATGAAAAATATATACAAGTTATTAATCCTTTAGGTGGAAAGGAAACCGTATCATATTTATTAGATTTAAACTTTGATTATATATTCTTTACTGGTAGCATAAGGGTTGGAAAAATAATCATGGAAAAAGCCTCTAAAAACCTTATACCTGTAACTTTAGAGCTAGGTGGAAAAAGTCCTTGTATAGTTGATAAAACTGCAAATATACCTTTAGCTGCAAAGCGTATTGTTTGGGGAAAATTCTTAAATGCAGGCCAAACTTGTGTTGCTCCTGATTATATATTAGTTGATAAAACTATTAAGGATAAATTATTAGAAGAATTAAAAGCTGAAATTATTAAGCGATTTGGAAGTAATATAAAAGAAAGTCCTGACTTTCCAAGAATAATTAATAAAATATCTTTAGATAGAATTAAAAGCTACTTAAGTGATGGAGAAATATAC
>JAEZAL010000282.1 GCA_023427705.1 Bacillota bacterium
ATGAGGATTTTGTAAAAATAGCTCAAACTGAATATTACAAATATGTAAATCAGCCTTTTTCTGATGGTAGTGAAAAGTGGGCAACAAATAGAAATCAACTTTTTAATGAATATAGTAATTATTATTATCCTTATGCATACTGCGGTAAAAATGGATATACACCTGAAGCTAATCACACATACACTGCAGCTGCTGTAAAAGATGATCAAATGTTAATAGCTTCATTTATAAATGCCACAGATAAAGATAGTTTTTATACTAATATAGGGCCATTATTTGATTATGGATTTGATAACTTTGAAACAATAAAATTAATTGGTGAAAATGATACATTAGATACATATAAAATTAATGATAAAATAACTCTACCTTTATTAGCTAATAGTAACTTTTACTATACTAAGTCTAAAACTGAAGACGTCCCTAAGTATTCAATAGAATATGATAAAACTGATATATGTAATCAAGAAATCAAATTAGGTGATGTTTTATTTAAGGCAAAAATTAATATTGCTGGTGAAACTGTCTCTACTATAAATTTAATAAGTGGTGGAAATAGAGAATACAATGATAAAATTATGTTAAAGGAAAACTTCGAAGAGTTTATAAAGAAGCCAAGCAATGTAATTTATGCAATAATCGGTATATTAATCCTTATATTTATCTTATATGTATTAATTAGATATATATCATTATCTATAAAGAGAAGAAAGCTAAGAAAAAGACACGAAATAAGAAAAAAAATAAGAAGAAGAATTCATTTTAAATATAAAAAGATACAATAAAATTTATAATTTTATATTTTATTAAGATTTAAACTTAATTAATATTAAGTTTATCTTAAAAAAGAAGGAGCTGTTTACTTACTACAGCTCCTTCCTTTTATTTAAGTCTACTAATTAAAGTTTCAATATCCTCAGGTAACTTTGCTCTTAAGCTTAATTCCTTCTTAGTTCTTGGGGATTTAAAATCTAATCCATAGGCATGAAGCGCTTGCCTTTTTATAACTTCACTATCTTCTTCTTTTCCATATAAGGTATCTCCCCAAATAGGATGCCCTAGCGAACTTAAATGAACTCTTATTTGATGTGTTCTTCCTGTTTCTAATAAACATTCTACCAAATCTGAATCTTTAAATCTTTCTACAACTTTATAGTGTGTTATACTTCTTTGTCCTCTATCATCTATAACTCTTCTTATAGTTCCTTCTTCTTCTGGTCTATAAATAGGTAAATCTATTGTACCTTCCATATTTTCCATATGTCCATGAACTACAGCTAAATATCTTTTTTCAATATTGTTTAAACTCATTTCTTTTGATAAATCCATATGAGCATATTGATTTTTACCTATTATTATTAGCCCTGAAGTATCCATATCTAATCTACTTACTAATCTAACTATACACTTTTGATTAGTTTCTTTAAAATAATACATTAATGCATTTGCTAGTGTTCCACTTTGATGTCTTTTAGTAGGATGTACAACCATATTAGGTCCCTTATTTACTACTATAATATCTTCATCTTCATAAACTACATCTATAGGTATATTTTCTGGATCTATATTTTGTGTTTCATCCTTCATTAAATTAATTAATATATTATCATTACCTTTTAATATATAATTCATTTTAACTGCTTTATTGTTTGCAAATATTCTCTTATCTATTGAAGCACTCCTAATTAATCTAGAAGAAAGTCCAAGTTCCTCTTTTAAGTATTCTCTTATTTTTCTTCCCTCGTACTCTTTAGGAGCTATTTTCTTTATAGTACTCATATTTCCTCCTGATTTAAATGTATAATGTAGAATGTAAAATGTAGAATTATTGATGTAATTTGTTCCAAATTACAAAATAAACATTAGAAGCTACAAAAGAATTTAAGAAAAATTGAAAATATAGAATACAAAAGTATAGATTTTAGGAGCTGTCATAAACAGCTCCTATTTTTATTAGTTTCCGAATAAATTATAATCTTCACCTAAAAATATTACTACATCATAATTCTTATATTCAGATTTACTTATTTTTTCAAACTTTTCTATATCTATATCACTTTTTAAAAGCTCTCTTAATTCTTTGTCATTTGTTTGTATAACACTTTTACTAACAGCACTAGTGTTATCAACTTCAACATTTGAATAACCTAATGATTTAAGCTTATCTCTAGCACTAGAAGCTAATCCTTCTATCTTTGTTCCATTTAATACTAATACCTTTAAGTCTTCTCTTTTTATTGCTATTATTTTATCTTTTGATGATGAACTATCAGCATTTAAAGCATTAATTAAATCTATATTATCCTCTTTATATGGCACTATAAAATCTTGACCATAAATAGTTTCTGGTTGACCTTTAAGTGTTGTCATTATAAGATTAGATGACTTTAATCTTAGCATTTTCATCCCTAAAGATATTAATTTATTAGCTGGCATATTAGTATCAACATTTTCACTAATAACTTCTAATATTTTTGGTACTTTAAATACTATGCTTGGTGTTAAAACCTTATCTACTAATTTACTAATAAATAATTGTTGATTTTTTATTCTATCTAAATCTCCATTTTCAAGTCCTGTACCATCATTATTTTGTCTCCATCTAAAAAACTCTTCAGCCTTTTTACCATCTAAAAGAACTGTTTCTCCAGCAGTAAAGTTTATATGAAGGTCTTGTGCTTCATCATCGTAGTACATATCTTGCTGAATTGTCATTTCTACACCACCAAGAGCATCTACAATACTTCTAAAAGCATTATAATCTATTTCTACAATATAATTTATATTTATATCAAGTAATGACTCAACATGGGTAGTAATCTCTTCTTCTCCACCTAAAGCATATGCAGAATTAATCTTCCAATATCTTTGATATTCACCTGTATCTAAATACGCATCTACTTCAATCATAGTATCTCTAGGAATTGAAACTAAATGAGCTTTTTTAGTATTTGGATTATAATTAAATACCATTATAGTATCGCTTCTTCTTATAGATTTATTAGATTGATTGTCAGTATCTCCTATATCCATTCCTAAAACTAATATGTTAATTGGATCACTTGAAGATGCTGGTGCTATTCCTGTCCCTATTGTATTAGTTTTTAAACTTGAAATAAAAGAATATGCATACATTACACCAGCAAATATTAAAACAAAGAAAAGAGTAATTACAGAAAATAATATTCTCTTTCTTCTTCTTTTTCTTCTTTTAGCTTCTATTGCTTTTCTTCTCTTTATTCTTTCTTCTCTAGTAAGCTGTCTTCTTTCTATGTTTCCAACATCTTCTCTGCTATTACCCATCACTAATTCCCCTTTAAATAATTACTTATGCAGCAATAAATAATTTCTTGCCTTAATACTATTTATATCAATAGGAACTCCTCTATTTAACAAGTACTGAATAGTATGATTTAAACCTTGAAGAACCCCATTATCTAAATCATTGAATGTTTCTCTTCTAAGTTCATCTACTCCTGGGAAATTCCTGTTTGGCTCTATCATATCAGCCATATAAATTACTTTATCAAGCTTACTCATGTTTTCTTTTGCAGTAGTATGCCATCTCATAGCACTTAAAATCTCTTCATCTTCAATTTTAAAAATTTCTTTAGCTACTATAGGACCTACCATACTATGCCAAAGCTCTTTATTTTCTTCTTCGTCATAAGATAACTTAATATTGTTTTTATCTATAACTTCTTTTAGCTCATATATAGTCATATTTTTAGCTATATCATGTGCTAAAGCGGCAATTTCTGCTTTTTTCTCATCTACCCCATTTATTCTTGCTAATCTTATAGCTGTCTCAACTACTCCTAATGTATGAATAAACCTATTCTCCAGTAAGTTATTTTTAAGGTAGATTTTCATTTCGTCAGTACTAATCATAATTTTCTCCTTAAATATCACTCTTATTAGAATTTAATATTGTTACAATAATTATATATATTATTCTTTATAATAAAGTTCAATACCTCTTTAGATAAGAAAAAGTCAACCCTTTTACCTTCTTTTATTCTTTCTCTAATCATAGAAGATGAAATTTCTAAGTCTATTATATCTAAAAACTCTATAGCTGTGTTAAATTTCACTTCAATATTATCTTTTTGAATTCTTAAATTTTTCTTATTGTAACCAGGTCTATTAAACACTACAAACTTTGAAAGTTTAAAAATTTCTTCAGGTTTTTTCCACTTCTCAATATTCATTAGACAATCAGCACCTGTAATAAAATACAGCTCATTATCTTCTAATTTAAACTTTTCTAAAGTTTCATAAGTATAGCTATAACCTTCTTTTTCAATTTCATAATTGCTTACTTCAAAATCCTCATAGTTTTTTATAGCTTCGCAAACCATATTATACCTTAAGGAAGCCTCTAAAACCTCACTATTTCTCTTGTGAGGAGGGCTTCCTACTGGCATAAATATTATTTTATCTAATTTTAATTGGCTCTTAGCTTCATATGCTATATATAAATGTGCTAAGTGAATAGGATTAAAGGTTCCTCCTAGTATACCAATTTTTTTCATATTACTACCTAGGTAATTCTATCTTTGGTTTTTTTGAGGATTTTTTATATAAAACTATCTTACTACCAATTGCTTGAATACCTTCGCAATTAATTTTTTCACATATTTCATTTGATGCTTCTCTTGCAGCTAATCCACTATTTTCAAGCACCTTTATTTTTATTAATTCTCTTGCTTCTAAAGCTTCTTCTAATTGCTTTAAAAATGTTTCTTCTATTCCATTTTTACCTATTTGGAATATTGGATCCATGTTATTTGCAAGCCCTCTTAAATAAGCTCTTTGCTTTCCTGTTATCATCTTAGTCCTCCTAAATTATAATACATACTCAAATTCAAAATCATTAAGTCTTACCATATCGCCATCTTCAATGCCTAGTTCTCTAAGCTTATCTAATACTCCCTTATTTCTTAATACCTTATGGAAGTATCTTAAAGAATCAGCATCGTGTATATTAACTGAGTTTAATAATCTATCTACAAATGATCCATAAACTACATATACTCTATTACCTTCTTCTCCATCTTCAATAGAAACATCGTAAGTAAATCTCTTTTCTTCTTGAATAAATCTTTCTTCTTCACTAATTTCTAATTCAGTTATTGGAATTTCTGAAAGCATTCTACCTGCTTCTTTGATAATTGTATCTACACCTGATTTAGTTGCAGCTGACATTTTATAAACTTTATCAAAACCTAATTCATTTACTTTTTTCTTAAAGTCTTCATAAACTTCTTCATCATAAAGCATATCAGCCTTATTAGCTACAACTATTTGTGGTCTATCCCAAAGCTTAACTGAATATTTTTTAAGTTCTTCGTTTATCTTAACAAAATCCTCAAATGGATCTCTTCCTTCAATTCCTGATATATCAACTACATGTATTAATAGTCTAGTTCTTTCTATATGTCTTAAGAAGTCTAAACCTAACCCAACACCTTCAGCAGCTCCTTCTATTATTCCTGGAATATCCGCCATAACAAAGGCATTCATTCCTTCTGCTTTAACAACACCTAAATTTGGTTTTAGTGTAGTAAAGTGATAGTTTGCTATCTTTGGTTTAGCAGCTGTAACTGTTGATAGGAATGTTGATTTACCTACATTTGGGAACCCAACTAATCCTACGTCTGCTAATAATTTAAGTTCTAATGTAATCCATCTTTCTTCCCCAGGCATACCAGGTTCAGCAAAGTGTGGTGCTTGCCTAGTAGGTGTACAGAACTTACAGTTTCCTTTTCCACCCTTTCCACCTTTTGCAAGGACAAAAACATCATCTTTGTGAGAAAGGTCTGCTATAATCTTATTAGATTCAAAATCTCTAATAATTGTTCCCATAGGAACTTTAACGTGAAGATCATCTCCATCTTTTCCATAACATTTAGAGCCTTCGCCTTTTCCACCAGCTTCAGCCACAAATTTCTTTTTATATTTAAAGTCTAAAAGTGTAGTTAATCCTGGATCAACCTCAAAAATTACACTTCCTCCTTTTCCACCATCTCCTCCATCAGGACCACCTAGTGGAATGTATTTTTCTCTTCTAAATGATACACATCCGTTTCCTCCGTCTCCAGACTTAACAAATATTTTCGCCTTATCTATAAACATAAAATCACCTATCTTTCATAAAATATTCTTACCTTATTCTTATTATTTCAATCTTCTTAAGGTTTAATATAACATAACTATAAATAACAAAATTATTACTTATATTATTAGAAACTAAATTCTACTATATAATTTAGTTATAACAGTTGTCAAACTAACTCCTATATTATACATATAGGGCATAAAATCTATAATTATCGATATGCATTTAAACAAATTTTTAAAATATCTTTATTTTAGAAACTCCCTTTGGAGTTTCAACCTTAATTCTACATTTTACATTATTCATTTTACATTGGGCACAAGCCCATAAATAAATGGACAATTGACAGTGTACAATGGGCAAGCTTATTCATTGTCAATTGCCCACTCTTGCTGTTTTACAAAATAAAGCACCCTAAACTAGGGTGCTTTATGAAAATAATATTATTCTGCTATTTCTTCAAGATTTACTGGATAAATGCTAACTTTTTTCTTATCTCTACCCATTCTTTCAAATCTAACGATTCCGTCTTCTTTAGCAAATAGAGTGTCATCTCCACCTTTACCAACATTAGTTCCTGGGTGAATCTTTGTTCCTCTTTGTCTAACTAAAATGTTACCAGCTAAAACGAATTCTCCGTCAGCAGATTTAACGCCTAATCTCTTAGATTCTGAATCTCTACCATTCTTTGAGCTACCTACCCCTTTTTTGTGGGCAAATAATTGAAGGTTCATCATTAACATACTATTACACCTCCTCTTTAAATAATCTTATATATTCGCTATACTTATTATTTCCAAATTGTAATTTAAGAGATTCCATCAAGCTTTCTATACTTTTTTCAAAAGTCAAAAGTAATACTTGAGTCTTCTCTATTTCTTGATTTTTAAGATTTGATAAATTTATATGTAAAAATCCATCATTGATACTATACTTAACCTTAAGCTTTAATACCTCTTCAATGCCTATTATAACACTTTGAGATAATACAGAAACTGAATTGCAAATTAAATCATAAGCATCTCCACTTTTCTCTATTTCAGCCTTAGATAAAGCATGACCTTCTATCTTAAATCCAAGTCTTAAATTTTCTTTTTCATAAATTTTAATCTTAATCATGATAATTAAGCTTCGATTTTTTCGATTACTAACTTAGTGTATGGTTGTCTGTGACCAGTCTTCTTTC
>JAEZAL010000299.1 GCA_023427705.1 Bacillota bacterium
TTACATTTTCATCTCCAAAGTATTCTAATATATAACTTCTATAACACTTGTCATATTCACAAAAATCAATCATATATTGAAGCTTCTTAATTTCAATTTCTTTTCTAGTGTTTCCAACTGTAGTATATATTAAATACTCTAATGTTCTTATATCCTCTCTGTTATATAAAAGATGGCATTCTGTTTTTTCACCATCTCTTCCACCTCTACCTATTTCCTGGTAGTAGCTTTCAATATTTTTACAAAGACTAAAGTGTATTATGTATCTTACATTTGATTTATCTATTCCCATACCAAAGGCATTAGTGGCTATCATAACATTGTAGTTATCTTTTAAGAACTCATCTTGATAATAATTCTTTTCATCATCTTTAAGTCCACCATGATATTTTGCTATAGATAATCCTCTTTCTTTTAAATAATAATATAATGCATCTACTTCTTTTCTAGTGGCACAATATATTATTCCACTTTCATCTTCATGAGCTCTTATATAGTCCTTAACATATTCAGCCTTATCTTCTTCCTTATGAACAGCTATAGCCAAGTTTTCTCTATCAAAGCTTCCTAAGTATGTATAGGGTTGAATTAGTCCAAGCAACTCTAATATATCTTTTCTAACTTCTTTTGTTGCTGTTGCTGTAAATGCTGTTACAACTGGTCTAACTCTTAAACTATTAATAAAAGGTAATATATATCTGTAACTTTTTCTAAAGTCATGTCCCCACATAGAAACACAGTGAGCTTCATCTACGGCTACTTGACTTATCCAAAGTTTTCTAAGCATTTTATTAAAATATTCACTTTCCAATCTTTCTGGTGCTATATATAAAAGTTTAACTTTTCCTTCATAACAATTATTTAATATTTCTTTAATTTCATCTAAACTTTGTGTGCTATTTATATAAGCAGCACTTAGTCCAATTTCATTAATAGAATCTACTTGATCCTTCATTAATGAGATTAAAGGAGAGATAACTAATGTTATTCCATTAAAAATTAATGCAGGAATTTGATAACAAACAGATTTCCCGCCTCCTGTTGGCATTATACAAAAAGTGTCTACTCCATTTAAAATATTACTTATTATTTCATATTGACCTTCCTTAAAGGAGTTATAGCCATAATATTTTTGTAAAATTTCCATTGCTTTATTTATAATAATTATCACTCCTTTCACCTAAAGATTTTACCATATTTAATAAATATTAAACCACTCTTTTAGGAATTAAAGAATGAAAAATGAAAGAATTAATAAAAAGACCTAGATAAATAAATATGATAAAATCACCTATTTATTTATCTAGACCTTATATTTAATGTTTAAATATACCTATTACTTAATTTTTTCACTCTATAAATTTAAGTTAACCTTTACATAACTATTGATTTAATAACATTATAAGATTTTTACTTTCTCTCTTAGTTAAACCAAGCTTTGATGTTAACTGAACTAATTTTTCATATAGCTCTTCTTCTTGAATTGCACCTCTAAAGTAATTACTTATATCATTACTTATTTCTAATATTATTTGAAGTGCTTCTATTCTATCTTCATTATTAAGCTCATTATTCTCTATTAATCTGTATAATATATATCCACAAACAGAGCATAATTCAACATAATCAATTATAATAGTATCAGATATTTTACTTAACATATATTCTATTTCTACAGAAGAATATTTATTATAAATATCATTATTTATATTAAAATGAACTGATGCATTTATAAATTCATCTTTAAGATCACTAGTTACTTTTTTATTTAAATAATCAAAAAGTACCCTATACATAATAGTGTCCATCTATGTCTCCCCCTACCTTAATCTATAATTATAATTTATCATATTCTCTAAAATATTTAAATCTAATTTTCTCATTATTTAGAAAATTTAAATTATTCATGCATATCCTCTTTACTTTTACATATAATAGATATATAATATTTATTAATAAAATTAATAACGCGGGATGGAGCAGTTGGTAGCTCGTCGGGCTCATAACCCGAAGGTCGTAGGTTCAAGTCCTTCTCCCGCAACCATATTTTGTAATTAAAAATAATATTTCAATATAATCTCAGTATCCACAAGGTTTACTGAGATTTTTTTAACTAATTTTTTAATAAATTAAAGGATCTTATTATCTAAACAGAAAGATGTGGTGATATAATGTTCAAAAATAATCAAGAGCGTTATATAGTTTTTGATGTTGAAACTCCAAATCGAAACAACAATAGAATTAGTGCAATAGGTATTACTATTATTGAAAATGGTAGTATTACTAATACCTTTTACTCTTTAGTTAATCCAGATACTACATTTGATAAGTTTAATATTAAACTTACAGGAATTTCTCCTGATATGGTTAAAGATAAGCCAAACTTCCCAGAACTTTGGCCTACTATTAAACTATTGATGGATGATGGAATATTAGTAGCCCATAATGCTACTTTTGATATGTCTGTTCTTTATAATTGCCTAAAACACTATTGTATAAATTGGAAATCAAGTGTTGAATATCTTTGTACTTATAAGATTGCTCGTAAGGTATTTAATAATCTTCCTAACAAAAAACTTAATACCATTTGTGATTGTCTAAATATAAATTTAAATCATCATAATGCTGGTAGCGATAGTCTAGCT
>JAEZAL010000329.1 GCA_023427705.1 Bacillota bacterium
CAGCTGCATCTGCTTCTGCTTGTATTTTTTTAGCCTCAGCTTCTGCGATAGCTTTTACTTTTATTGTTTCTGCTTCTGCCTCTGCTTTCTTTATTGCTTGTATTTTATCAGCTTCAGCGGCAACTTCAACTTCATATTTTTTAGCATCTGCAGGTTTTTTAATTTCAGCAATTAATTTCTTTTCAACAACAACTGCTTCCTTTTCAGCAAGTGCAGCTTATTGTTCAGCTAATAATGCATTATTTTCAGCCTCTTGCAATTTATATGCAACGTCTGCATTAGCTTTTGCTTTATCTTGTTCTGCTCTAAAGGATTCTAACTTTAATTTTTTATCTCTTTCACTTTGAGCAATTTCAGTTTCAGCTGCTAGTTTGGCTTTTTGACCTTCTCTTGTAGCAACTGCAGTTTTTATTTCAGTATCTCTTCTTCTTTCAGCCTCTGCAATGTCAGCTTCTGATTTAGCAGCTGCAATTTGAGGTTTAGCTCTATTTTCTAAATATCCACCTTGAGTACTTATCTTCAATATTGTGTAGGATATCAGCATTAAACCCATTGATGCAAGTTCATTTCTAATATCATCTTCGATTCTTTGCTCAAAAGATGACCTATCTTCATTGATTTGTTCTACAGTTAAAGTAGATACTATTCCTCTAAGTTTACCTTCTAATATTTGTTCAACTATTGTTCTAATTACATTAACTGTATTTTTTTCTCCACCGCTACAAAATTGTTCAACTGCTTTTAATACATTTTCAGTATCATTTTTTACCTTAATAACAGCAGTACCTACTATATTTACAAATATACCTTGTTTAGCAGGTGCTTCATTTACATCTGTTGTCATTGAGATGTTTTCTAGTGAAATTGTAGAAGAAGTTTCAAGAATAGGAATCATTAAGCCACCTCTACCTAATAAAACCCTTTTTCTTAGACCTGTAATTACCATAGCTTTATCAGCAGGAACCCTTCTCCAAAATGATAAGAAGAGTACTAACACTACAACAACAATAATAATTATTGGTAGTGCATTAATTAATTTTTCAATTAAAGAACCCATTATTATTTCCTCCATTTAAATTATTAAATTATATAAACATTTTAACATAAAATTACAGTAAAAGTATAATTTGATAATAATATTTTGTGAAAACAATATGATATAATTATTGTTAATTAATGGAGAATGTTTATAGATATAAAATTATTGGAGGGAAATATATGGATATATACTTAAGATTATTAAAAATAAAAGATTTAGATGAATATTGGAAGGTTGGATTTGAAAGACCTGATAAGGATATGTTTTATTATACTGGTACTACATACTATCCGACTAAGGATGAAATTGAAAAATTTATAGAAAAAAGTTCTAATGATGAAGAGAGAAAACACTTCTTAATATGTAATAGTAAAGATGAAATAATCGGTGAAGTTCTGCTTATGGATATTGATAATGAGTATAAAAGTTGTACTTACAGAATAGCAATTTTTAGTAAAGATAATTTTAATAAGGGAGTAGGATATAAAGCTACTAAGGAAGTGTTAAAATATGCATTTAAGATTTTAAATTTGCACAGAGTTGAACTTGAAGTATTTGATTATAATCCAAGAGCAAAAGCAATGTATGAAAAGTGTGGTTTTATACAAGAAGGTATAAAAAGGGATGCATTATTTTTAAATGATAAGTTTTATAATGTATTTATAATGTCTATTTTAAGTCATGAATTTATGGAGGATTAATTATGAATAGTAAAAGGATATTTAGGGAAATAAGGGGACTAATTATAACTATTTTAGTTAGTATATTATTACTATCTATAATTAATACAAAAGTTTTTGCAATGGCTAAGGTTCAACAAAAATCAATGGAAAACACCTTGTATAATGATGAAATGCTTCTAGTAGATAAATTGAGTTATAATTTTTCAGAACCCAAAAGAGGAGATATAATAATATTTTTAAAGGATGAAGAAAAGGGAAGTTTTTTTGAAGAGAGCTATATGTTTTTAAAAGAAGTAATTTCACTTAAAAATATTTCAGATAATAGAACAAGATATATTAAAAGAGTAATTGGAATAGAAGGTGATGAGGTAAATATATCTGGTGGTTTTGTATATATTAATGGAGAAAAGATAGATGAATCATATATAAAGGGAGACACTAATAGTAGAGAGATTGATTTCCCAATAGTAGTTGGAGAGAATGAATTACTTGTATTAGGAGATAATAGAGAAGTTAGTAAGGATAGTAGAAATTTTGGATTAATAAAAATTAATCAAGTAGAAGGACAAGCAATTTTTAGGGTTTTACCCCTCAATAGATTTGGAGTAATAAAATAGAAGGAGACTAATTTTATTGTATTATATGGTAATATTAAGTAAAGAAGATAATTATAATTTATTACATTTATTGCAATTGTATTACAATTTATAAACTCCACTATGAGAATTAATATATTTAGATATAATTATAATTGTTATAATTTTCAAAAAATAATATTATAAGGAGTTTATATGGATACTCAAATAATAATTGTACTGATATTAAATTTTATAATTTCATTAATTGGAACATTAGCATATTCTACTAGATTAGTAGGAGTTAGAACAGGGAAAATAGCTGTTACATTTGCTGTATTTAATGTACTTATGATAGTATCTAGAACGGCAGTTACTTTTCAATCTCCTTTATTAACAAAGTTCGTTACAGCTAACCCAAGTAGTAATGAGTTAATTAAAGTCTTTAATTTAATAATTATAGTTTCAGGGTTAGCCTCAATAGTAGGAGCTTTTTTAATTCCAACCTTCCAAAAGGCATTTAGTAAAGCAGTAAATCATTTTTCAATTGAAAAATCTATACCCAAATTAATTATTCATAGTTTTTCAAAAACTGGAGTTAAATATATGAGAGATAGTATAGCAATTCCAGTAAAAGAGAGTTTGACAAGTATTAATTTTAAAAATCTTCCTAAAAGGATTTTGCTATATAATTGTATATCTGTAGCAATAATTACTGCTGGAGCTTTTGCTCCTATATATGCAGGAAGTATAATTCCTAAACTTGGAGCAGTTTGCTTATCACTTTCACCAATTATTAATGGAGTTGCAACTATATTAACTTCTATTATTATTGATCCACATTTATCTATAATGACTGATGATGTAGTTGAGGGAAAGTGTACTGAAGAAGACTTTAGAGGTTGTGTAATTGGAATGGTAGTTAGCAAGATTGTTGGCACTTTTGCAGCATTAATTATATTTATTCCAGCATCATACTTAATAGTTTTTGTTGCTAATTATATTTAAAATATATAATAAATCTCCATGTACCTAGCATTTTATAAAATGTGTAGATAATTCATTAAGTCATAAATGAATAATATTAATATAATCCTAAAAATAAAGGTCAACATATAGGACCTTTATTTTTTTTATAATTAGTTCATAAATTTAGACACTTTTACAGATAATTGGATTTATTTATACGTTTACAATTGGTAAACTAAAGATACAAACATAAATGAGAAAAAACAAAAAAATTAAGGGGGAATTAATAATGAAAAAAGTTTTAGCTACATTAATATGTGCTTCAATGATGGTTGGTATGGTTTCATGTGGTCAAAAGGCAGAGACAGCAGGTTCAGCAGGAGAGGATACAGGCTCTAAGGAATTAGTTGTTTATTGTCCTCATCCATTAGAGTTTATTGATCCAATAGTAGCAGAATTTGAAAATGAAACAGGAATTCAAGTAGAGGTTGTAGCAGCAGGTACTGGAGAATTATTAAAACGTGTTGAATCTGAAAAGGACAACCCATTAGGTGATGTAATGTGGGGTGGATCAATAGGAACATTACAACCAAAGGCAGATTTATTTGAACAATATAAATCAGTTAATGAAGACGATATACTAGATCAAAATAAGAATGTTGAAGGATCAATAACAAGATTTTCTGACATTCCAAGTGTAATTATGGTTAATACTAACTTAATTGGTGATATTAAAGTAGAAGGTTATGAAGATTTATTAAATCCAGAATTAAAAGGAAAAATTGCTCATGCAGACCCAGCAAAATCTTCATCATCATTTGAGCATTTAGTAAATATGCTTTATGCAATGGGTAATGGAGATCCTGAAAAAGGATGGGATTACACAGATAAATTAGCTGAGAATTTAGACGGTAAATTATTATCAGGTTCATCTGCTGTTTATAAAGGAGTAGCTGATGGAGAATATACAGTTGGTTTAACTTTTGAAGAAGGTGGAGCAAAATATGTTAAAGATGGCTCACCTGTAAAGCTTGTGTATATGAAAGAAGGAGTTATTTCTAAACCAGATGGTGTTGCAATAATTAAAGGTGCTAAAAATATGGACAATGCTAAGAAATTTATTGATTTCGTAACTGGCAAAGAAGCTCAAACATTAGTTGCATCTGAGTTAAGCAGAAGATCTGTAAGAAAAGATGTAGAACCAGCAGAAGGTTTAAAAGCTATGGAAGATATTAATCTTATAAAAGATGATGCAGATGTAGTAGCAGCAAATAAACAAGTTTGGATAGATAAGTTTAAGGAAATATTTACTAGTAAGTAAAATTATTTAAAAATTAGTCTACATCTTAAAGTTGTAGACTAATTTTCTAAAGAGGAGGAAGTAAAAATGAGCGTTTCAATTAAAGCAAGAAATATAATTAAAAAATATGGGGATAATGTTGTAATTCCTAATTTAAATTTAGATATAGAAAATGGAGAGTTTTTCACTCTACTTGGGCCTTCAGGTTGTGGTAAAACAACATTTTTAAGAATGATAGCAGGTTTTAATAGCATTGAAGGTGGAGAAATTTATTTTGAAGATAAAGTTATCAATGATATTCCAGCTCATAAGAGAAATATAGGTATGGTATTCCAAAACTATGCTATTTTTCCTCACTTAACTGTAAAGCAAAATGTAGAATATGGACTAAAATTAAGAAAGCCTACAAAATCAGAAATGGAAAAGAAAGTTTCAGATATATTAAATGTAGTAAAAATAAATGAATATAAAGATAGATTACCTGAAAGATTATCAGGTGGACAACAACAAAGAGTTGCTTTAGCAAGAGCAATAGTAATTCATCCAAGCGTTCTACTTATGGATGAGCCCCTTTCAAACTTAGATGCAAAATTAAGAGTTGAGATGAGAAGTGCTATAAGAGATGTTCAAAAAGAAGTTGGTATAACAACTGTTTATGTTACACATGATCAAGAAGAGGCGCTTGCAATTTCTGATAGAATAGCTGTTATGAAGGATGGAATAGTTCAACATGTTGGAACTCCAAAAGAAATATATACAAGACCTAAGAATGTTTTTGTATCTACCTTCATAGGACATTCTAACTTGTATAAAGGAACTATTGAGATAAAAGATGGAACAACCTTTGTTAAGTTTGAAAAGGGCTACACTGTAAAAATGGAAAATTTAAAAGATAAAGTTCAAAATGGACAAAGAGTTATTATAGCAGTAAGACCAGAAGAATTTATTATTTCAAATAAGGGATTAGAAACTAAAATAAAGACAGCAACTTTCTTAGGAAGATATACTAATTATGAAATTGTTTTCAATAATGATGAAGTTTTAGAAGGACAACCATCTATAGAGTTATCACAAGATATTGGTACAGCAGATCATATTTATAGTGAAGGAGATAGCCTATTTTTAGAGGTGAATGCTAAGAAAATTAATGTTTTCACTGAAGATGGAGAGGAAAACTTAGTAAAAGGAAGTGAAAACTAATGAGAAAAGGAAAATTTAAATTAAAATTTGATTTTTGGACCATTGTAACTGTGGTAATAGCACTTATATTTTTACTGTTTTTCATATATCCTTTATTTTCATTGTTTTTAAGTGGATTTAAAGATGCAGCAACTGGAGAATTTACATTTGCTAATTTTGCAAGGTTCTTCCAAAAGAAATATTATTATAATGCATTAATAAACTCATTTACAGTTACTATTTGTGTAACAATTTTAGCTATACTAATAGGAGCACCTTTAGCATACTTAACTACTGCCTTTAATATTAAAGGTAAAAAGTTAATAGAAATATTAGTAATTATTTCTATGTTATCACCACCGTTTATAGGAGCTTATTCTTGGGTATTACTTGGAGGTAGAAGTGGTGTTATTACTAAATTCTTTGAAAATTATTTAGGGATTACTATCCCTCCTATATATGGTTTTGCAGGAATTCTTTTAGTATTCACACTTAAATTATATCCATTCATATATTTATATGTTTCTGGAGCTTTAAAGAAAATCGATGTATCTTTATTAGAAGCAGCAGAAAGTCTTGGTTGTAGACCAATAAAGAAAATAGCCACAGTAATATTACCATTAATATTACCAACACTTTTAGCAGGAGCATTACTAGTATTTATGAATGCTTTAGCTGATTTCGGTACACCTATGCTAATAGGAGAAGGCTATAACGTAATGCCTGTATTAATTTACTCAGAATTTATTAGTGAAGTTGGTGGACAAGCAAACTTTGCAGCAGCTTTGGCTACAATAATGGTTATAATTACTTCAATAGTATTTTTAGTACAAAAATATGTAGTAAATAAAAAGTCTTTCACAATGAGTTCATTAAGACCAATGGTAGCTAAGAACTTAAAGGGTGTTAAAAATATACTTGCACATTTGTTTGTTTACTTTGTTGTATTTTTAGCTATAATACCTCAATTAACAGTAATCTATACATCATTCTTAAATACAAAAGGTTCAAGATTTGTTAATGAATTTTCATTAAAGAGTTATTCAACTGTATTTAATAAACTTGGATCTGCAATAACAAATACCTATACTTATGGAGCAATAGCTATAGTGATTATAGTTATTCTAGGAATGTTCATAGCTTATATATCAACAAGAAGAAAAAATGCACTTACATCAGTTATTGATACTATAACTATGTTCCCATATATAATTCCAGGATCAGTACTTGGTATAACTTTATTACTTGCATTTAACAAAAAACCATTGGTATTAAGTGGTACTTTTGTTATAATAGTAATAGCATATGTAGTAAGAAGGTTACCATATACATTAAGATCAAGCGCAGCAATACTTTATCAAATTAGCCCTAGTATGGAAGAAGCATCTATTAGCTTAGGATATTCTCCAGTTAAGACTTTCTTTAAAGTTACTGCTGTAATGATGTTACCAGGTGTATTTGCAGGAGCTATACTTAGTTGGATAACAACCATAAATGAATTAAGTTCATCTGTTATATTATACACTGGTAGTACTAAGACATTATCAGTATCTATATATACCGAAGTTATAAGAGCTAGTTATGGTACAGCGGCAGCCTTATCTACAATATTAACGATTACTACTGTAATATCATTATTAATATTCTTTAAGGTTTCTGGAAGCAAAGAAATTAGTCTTTAAAATAAATAAACTTGTAAGGGTCAGCTTTGCTGGCCCTTTTTTGTAATAAGGGGAAGGAACTTATGGGTAAAAAAATTAAAAAATATAGTGATGTAATTAGAAGTACACTAATTTGGTATGCAATTGTACCTATAATATTGGTTTCTTTAATTGCATATATAGTTTTATTTTTCTGGGGTAATAACTTAATAGTAAAAGAGAACGCTAATAGCAACGCACAAATTTCAGAATTAATGGAAGATAATTTACAGGAATACAGTTCTTTAATTGATAATTTATCAGTTGATGAAGGATTAATTTCTATAATTAAAGATGGAGTAAAGCCACAAAAAATATATGAAGTTTTATATAAATTTGTGAATAAAAGAACAGTGAAAAGTAATTTTTATGTTTTTGATAAGGATGGAAATATGATTATTTCTAACAAAAGTATAAAACCTGAGTATATTAATGAAGAAAATCCATTTATGTGGGGAATATTTAGTAGAATGAAACTAAGAAATAAAGAAGTAATTACTACTGTTAATAAAGTATCTCAAGATAAATATGCATATGGTATATTAACATTAGGAAAAGCTATTACTCATGATGATGAAATTATAGGGTATATAATTTTTGATTTTTCAGAAGAAGATATCTTTGATTTAATAACAGGTCATACTACAAGTGATATTTTAATTACAGATAGACATAACATTATAGCAGCAACAAATAATAAGTACAGTGATCAATTATATAGATTAAAGAATATATTTAGACAAAAGCAAGGCTATTCTGTTATTGAAAACAATAAATATTATATTAAAATAACATCATTAAAAGATACAAGTCTTATGGTATATTCAATAACTAATCTTAATGTATTTAATAGAGCATTTCTAATTGGTGGAATTTTTTTAATTATCTTATTTTTTGTTCTTTTTAATTTAATGCTATTTATATCTAAGAAGGTTGCTTATAGAAAAACTGTTACAATAAATGAAATAGTTAAAGCTATTGAAAGTATTCAGGAAGGAAATTTAGATACGAAACTAGAAATAAATACTGAAGATGAATTTGGAATTATTGCAAAAGCTTATAATAATATGTTGATAGATATTAAAAATCTTATTGAAAGTAATAAAAAAGAAGTAGAGCTTAGAATGCAAAGTGAAATAAAGCAGCTAGAAGCACAGTTTAATCCACACTTTTTATTTAATACATTAGAGACAATAAGAATTATGATAAAGTTAGATAAGGATGTAGCAGGAGACATTATTGTGAATTTATCATCTCTTTTAAGGTATGGAATTAATAATGAAATACATTCAGTAAAGTTAAAGGAGGATATTCAGTATATAAATAGTTATTTAATGATATTGAAATACAGGTTTGGTAATAAACTGCAATTTAAAATTAATATTGAAGATGAGGTGCTAGAAGCTGCTATACCTAAATTATTATTACAACCAGTTATAGAAAACTCTATAAAATATGGATTTGAGAAGAAGGCTACGATTAATATAGAAATTAGTTCAAGAATTAAGGATGAAAAGATTAATATAATAATAAAAGATGATGGATACGGTATTGAAAAAGAAAGATTAACTTATTTGAAAAAATTACTGAATAAGAAAGAGAATGATACAGATACCATAGGGTTATATAATATTAATAGGAGAATCAAACTTATTCATGGAGAGGAATATGGACTAGAAATAGATAGTATTGAAGGTGAGGGAACCATTGTTATTATAGTCTTACCTTATATAAAAAAGGAGGCATAAAAGTTGCATAAATTAATTATAGTTGAAGATGAAGAAATAATAAGAAAAGGATTAATAAATACTATTGATTGGTTAAGCATGGGATTTATAGTTATAGGAGAGGCAGAAGATGGTGAGGAAGGATTAAGACTTATAAGAGAATTGGAGCCAGACTTAGTAATAACAGATATTAAGATGCCTTTTTTAAATGGATTAGACATGCTTGAAAAAGCCAAAAATACTAGGAGCTTTGAAAGTATAATATTAACTAGTTATGGTGAATTTGATTATGCAAAGAAAGCTATTTCTGTAGGGGTAAGTGATTACATATTAAAACCTGTAAATGAAAAAGAACTTTTTGATATAGTGTCAAAAATAAAGAAAAAAATAGATGAAGTAAAGATATATGAAGATATAAAGTGCCATACAGAAAAAAAGGAAAAAATTGAATTAGCTAATTTAAAGATATATATTGATTCAAATGAAGTTAATACTTACGTAAAATATGCAATTAATAAAATAAAAGAAGAGTATAATGAAAGACTTAGTATAGAAAGTTTAGCTGATGAACTTGGAGTTAGTCCAAGCTATTTAAGTAGAAAGTTTAAACAAGAAACATCATATACATTCTTAGATATGTTAAATAAATATAGGGTACAAAAAGCTGTTGAATTAATGATGAAGGAAAAAGATAAATATAGAGTTTATGAAATTGCTGATATAGTTGGCTTTGGTGATTATAAGAATTTTAGCCTTGTATTTAAAAAATATACTAATTTTTCACCTAAAGATTTTATGAAGGCTAATAGCGTTATATTTAAATAATTTATTATATAAAAATATATTAATTAGGGGAAGAGAAATGAAGAGTGCAGAATATTACATAAAAAATCTTAATATGAATCCGCATATAGAGGGAGGATATTTTAAAGAATCTTTTATATCAAATGATGAGTTTAGACAAGATAAAAAACTATGGAGCAGTATTTATTTTCTTTTAAGAACAGGTGAAGTTTCTAATTTTCATAGATTAAAATCAGATGAATTATGGTATTATCATGATGGGGAAGCTTTAACAATTTATATGATAACTCCTGAAGGGGAACTTATAACTAGTCAATTAGGAAAGAATATAGAAAATGGGGAGACTCCTCATATTCTTGTTGCAAAAGGATGTATATTTGGCTCTGCAA
>JAEZAL010000349.1 GCA_023427705.1 Bacillota bacterium
TACCCCCTTATAAATTTTTAATATTTTTCATTAACAAAAGAGCTTCTAAAACTCCTCCTGCTATATTTCTAGCTTTATCTGATATAGTAGTATAGTTCTCAACTTCTTTTAATCTTGGATCTACATCGCCTATTTTTAATCCTTTATAAACGCATGTCCCTTCTTTAATTAAACCTCTTAATAAACCACTAATAGGTGATTTCACTTTGCTTTCTCCAACATAAGCTAATACATCACCTTGTTTTACAATATCTCCAATCTTGCTTACATTTTTTATTACTCCATCAGCTTCACTATAAATTACTCTTTCCTTTGAATAACCTGCAATATCTCCTGGAACTCCTGTATCTGGAATAGCATATCCTTCAAAAATTAATCTTCCTAAATTATGCCCTCTCATTGTTTCAATAACAACATCTACATCTACACCTGCTTCAAAGCCAGGCCCTAAGGCTATAGTAATTGGTGCCATATCTTTATTTGTTCCTAAATTTTTCTTTGCTAGTATTGCATCTACAACTGCTAACGGTTTAATTTCTTTTATTATTTTTCCTTCTGAATCAATTAGTATTGGAATAAAATCATTTTTATGAGCTTCGTTTATTCCTTCTAAATTATCAACTTTTATACCTTTAATTCCTTCTACTGAAGTTTCCCCATTATAAATAGCATCACTAAAAGCTACATTTCTTCTTATTGCCGTTGGCTTTTCCACTTCTAATACTACTACTTTAAATCCACTTCTATATAATTTTTGAATAGTTCCAGAGGCTATGTCTCCTCCACCTCTTACAACAACATAATCTAATCTCATATTTCTCTCCCATTTTATTAAAGCTTAATACACTTTAAATATTTTTCTTTTAAACTTCCATATATTATCTTACTTAAAAGTCTAACCTTGTTATTCTTATAAATTATTTTCTCAATTAATATTTCTAAAATATCATCTGTAACTAAATCAGCCCTATTAATAAATAGTATCTTTTCTCCTTTTGAATTCTTAAAAAGGCCATTTTCGCTAAATATAATTTTTATTAATATATCTAAGTTAACCTTTTCATTAACTTCACATTTAGTTAAATCTATAAATTCTTTAAGTCTATGAATATTTTCATTATTTATTTCCATACCAAAAGCCTTTAAGCTTAAAACTCCTATTGTTTTTGTAGTCCTATTATAAATAACAGGCTCATGTTCATTCCAAGCTTTTAAAGACTTTTTCTTAGAACCATCTGCTTCAATTAGTATACAATTACAACTCTCTTTTAAATCATCTAATTCCTCTGGTTCTATTCCTAATAATTTATTTTCTTCATTTATGAATTTACCATAAACATAGATTCCCTTATCAGTATTATTTTTTATATATTCAGTTCCATCTTGTTTTAATACTAAATACTGTGCTTCTTTTTCACTTGGTTTATAAATTTTAGTTGTAGTAGTAACTAAAACCTTATTAAAATCTTTAATTTCATTTGCTAATAAAAACATTAATGTAGTTTTCCCACCTGCACCAACTATTGAAACTATATCTTTATCTTTTAGCTCTAATAATTCATACATCAACATATCATTCACCTAAATTATATTTATAGGTTTATTATCCTTATTTGCTTCCACTACTCTTCCTATAATTTCTGCTTTAATTTCACTTCTATTATTAATATTATTTAATAATTCTTTTGATTTTTCTTCACTTACTGAAATTAATAAACCTCCAGATGTTTGTGGGTCAAATAATGTTAATTTTGTTACATCATCAATATTTCCCATAAAACTTACCCATTTTTCAAAATACTTTTCATTTGAATATGCACCACTTGGTAAGCAATATTCTTTTACTAAATCTTTTACTTTCTTCATTACAGGAATTTTTTTGCTATCTATTTCTAAGGCTACTCCACTTCCAGCTGCCATTTCATATGCATGTCCAATAAGTCCAAAACCAGTAATATCTGTACAAGAATTTACACCTACTTTTTGCATTTCTTCTGCTCCAATTTTGTTTAAAGTTGACATAACCTTTGCTGCTTCCTCAAATTCTTCATCGGTAATAAACTCTATTTTTAATGCTGTAGTTAATACTCCAGATCCTATAGGCTTTGTTAATATAAGAACATCTCCAACTTTTGCTCCTGAATTAGATATAATTTTATTTGGATTTATTAATCCTGTTACAGAAACTCCATATTTTATTTCTTCATCAGTAATGGTATGTCCACCTGCAATAGTTGCTCCAGCTTCTCTAATCTTATCAGCTCCACCCTTTAATATTTCTGCTAGTATATCTGCTCCAATAGTTGCTGAAAAACATGATAAATTTAAAGCTGTTAAAGGTTTTCCTCCCATGGCATAAACATCACTTAAAGCATTAGCTGCAGCAATTTGCCCATAAGTATAAGGATCATTAGCAACTGGAGTAAAGAAATCCACAGTTTGAACTAAAGCTAATTCATCAGAAATTTTATATACTCCTGCATCATCAGATTTGTCAAAACCAACTAATAAATTAGGGTCTCTTTCTTCTTCATTAACTTCAATATGTTTTAATACTTTAGCTAAATCCTCTGGAGTAAATTTTCCTGCACAACCACATCTAGTTGACAATTGCATAAGTTTCTTTTTTGTTTTTTCCATACTATCACCTAATTTTGTATTACCTTTCTATAATTTACTTAATAATTAAATTATACCACTATTATAGCAAAGGAGATAGATTTTATATTCCTTGCTCCGTCGCTCGCTCCAAGTCGCCAGAATATAAAATCTATCTCCTTATTTAACAAGACTGAAGGAAATAATTCCTCTCTAGTTCGGAATTATGAAAAATTTATTATATAACTCTAATTAATTATCTAACCTAACTTCAAGTTGCTAGAATATAACATCTATCTAACTTTATAATAAAACTAAAGGTAATAATTATTCAAATTAATTCCAATTAAAGAGAGATGCCATTCAGGCATCTCTTTATGGAAATTAGCATAATCTTACTTGATTTTAATCATCTTATCATATAATATTTCGTAATTATCTAGTCTCTCATATATATAATAATTCTTATTTCTATCTAATTTTTTAAATACAAAGGTTTTTTCAGTATCTAAAACGCCTAAATTTTTCTCATCTTTTTTAAATATTGGATGATAATCATCACTATTAATTGGATTGTAATGATCTATTCCACCATCCCCTTCAAAACTTAAAGGATATGCAGCATAGTTTCCTGTAGCTCTTACCCTTATTTCTGTGGTATCAAGTACATCTGTAATATCTAAAATTTCAAGAGACCCTTGGCTACCAAAATCAAATTTACCTTTTTCTAATGGTGTCAATACCCTTCTTCCATCACCACTTGTATCATACTGATATGGAATTAAATATACCTCACCATCTTTACTTGGAGGATTATGTTGCATAATTGATATCGATTCATCTCTATTTGGACTAATAGTTTTTTCTTGTAAAATACCTTTATTACTATCCCAAATAAAGTAATCTCTAAATAAAGCAAATTGTCCTTCAGGATATTTAAAGTTAATAAAGATACCAGTATCATATTCCTTTGCATTTAAAACTTCAATTGTCCTATCTCTAAATATAATTGTTTTATTTATTTCATAGTCCTTAACAGCTATAGTACTACTATCTAAAGTTAGTGGAATGGGTTCTATATTAATGTCTATATATTCTTGATCACTTCGTCCTGTATATAACTTTGTTACTTTAAGATTACCATTAAATACAGTTGGTAATTCTCCTCCATCTATAGCTTTAAACTGTACTGATTGAATAGCTTGAAAAGTATAATCATCAATAAATTCTCCATAAAATAATCCAGAATTTTCAACAATATTATCCTCTGTAGTAATAGATGTTTCCAAGCTAAAACGTGAATCATTTATTATAGGTTTATCACCTATTATATTAAATATTATTGTTAGTTCTATACCATTATAATAAGCCTTCTCAATATTAACCTCATACTCACCCACTTTTATTTTTGCCATTACTGGAACAGAGTTATCTTCATAATTACCTAAGTCTGAAGATGAAAATATTCGTTCATATACATCTTTTAATATGGGGATTTTTTGTGCATATGTTGGAAAGTACACCCCCAAAGTTAATATACATATTGTCAATCCTGCTATTAGTCCACTTATCTTTGTACTAAACTTTAAAGACTTATTCCCTTTGGCTATAGTTTTTCTAACCAATTTTTTTATCTTCTTTTTTTCTATATCATTTAACTGTACTTCTTCGTATTCACTCAAATCTATTTTTACATCATTTAAATATTCTAATGGATCTTTCATATTTCTCCCTCCTCAAAGCTATTTCCAAAGATGGATTTTATTTTTTTCTTTCCTCTAGATATCCGATTATAAATTACTTCTTCTTTAACAGAGTAATTCTCGGCTATATCCCTAACTCTTTCTTCATTTATATAATATCTAATGAAAATCTCCTTATCCTTAGGAGTTAGTGCACTTAATAAGGAATCTATTTCTTTTTTAAGTTCCTCTTTTTCTAAAAATCTTTCAATGTTATCATCACACTTAAGTTCTATATCTTCAATATCATCCTTCATTAATTCTAAGTTTAAATACTTTCTTTGATATGAAATACATTTATACCTCGAAACTGCTGCTAACCAATTTTTAAATTCACCTTTTGTTTCATCATATTTATCAATTCCATTCCAAACAGCTAATAATATATCATTTATGCATTCTTCATGATAATCACTGAGATTATACAAATGTTTATTTACTATAGACTTTATTAATCCACCATAAGCATCAACTACATAATCTAAAGCTTTTTCATTTTTCTTATTTAAATACTTTATAAAGTTTTTTTCATCTACACTCATAAAATTCTCCTTTCTGTAAGTCCTTACACTTATTATTTAGCTTAAACTTTATAATTTCTATCAATTTTTATTAAAATTTATTTTTCTCTATTTCAACTAATGTTACCATACTATAACTTCCATAAAATGGTATATAATAT
>JAEZAL010000024.1 GCA_023427705.1 Bacillota bacterium
GAAAAAAGCTTTAGAGAAGATTTATTTTATAGATTAAATGTAATTAAGATAAAAGTACCAGCTTTAAAAGAACGGAATGGTGACATTGAGGTACTAGCATATCATTTCTTAAATATATTATCAGAGAAAATGGATAGTAATGTTTGTAAGATATCTAAGGATGCATTAATGCTATTAAATAGATATAATTGGCCTGGCAATATAAGAGAATTAAAAAATGTTATTGAAAGGTCTTTGAATATGATTGATTGTTCAGATGAACTTAAGGTTGAGCATCTTCCTGAAAAAATAAAGAGTCATTGTATTGTAGATGATATAGACCATCTAGATAAGGAAATTTATAAGGCAGAAAAAATGGCTATATACAAGGCATTATTAGTATGTAAAGGAAATAAGAGCTTAGCAGCAAAAAAGCTAGGAATTAGTAGAGTAACTTTATATGAAAAATTAAAAAAATACGAACTTGATTTTTAATAAAAATAAATTATAGAAAATTACATTTTAGAAAACGTTTTCTAAAGTGTAATTTTCTATTTACATATAACTACATTAATAGAAATTTGTGTAAGAAACAACTAACACTTAGAGATTAATAGATAATATAGTGTAAAGATATATTAACATATTTATTTAATTTTAAATAATTAAATAGAAATAAGTAATTGCTTCACGTGATTTTTTTAAGATTATTCTAATTAATTTAGGCATATAAATTGCTTAAGTATACACAGAGATTAATTCATAATTATAAATTTAAGGAGGTATATTATGAATAAGTTTATAGGGGTATCTGAAGCAATTGATCTTATTAAAAGTGGTTCTACAGTAGCAGTTGGGGGATTTATAGGAGCTGGCCATCCAGAGGAAATAACAAGTGCTATAGAGAAGAAATTTAAAGAATATGGAAAACCGAAGAATCTAACGCTCGTATATGCAGCAGGACAAGGCGATTCAAAGGAAAGAGGATTAAACCATCTTGGGCATGAAGGTCTAGTGAAAAGAGTTATTGGTGGGCATTGGGGATTAGTACCTAAGTTACAAAAGCTAGCTATTGAAAATAAAATAGAAGCGTATAATTTCCCGCAAGGAGTAATTAGTCACTTATATAGAGATATTGCTGCTAATAAACCGGGAACTATAACAAAGGTTGGTATGAAGACTTTTGTTGATCCGAGGATTGATGGAGCTAAATTAAACGAAATCACAAAGGAAGATCTAATATCTGTGATAAATGTTTTGGGAGAAGAATATTTACTTTATAAGGCATTTCCTATAAATGTTACTTTACTAAGAGGCACATACGCTGATGAAGATGGTAATATATCTTTTGAAAAAGAAGTTGCTCAATTAGATGCTTTAGCTATGGCTGAGGCAGCTAAAAATTCTAATGGTATTGTAATTGTACAAGTTGAAAGCATAGTAAAAAAGAATACTTTAAATATTAAAGAAATAAAGGTTCCCAGCATTTTAGTTGATTATATAGTAGTAACAGAAAATAAAGGTAATCATATGCAAACTTTTGCCACGGGATATAACCCTAGTTTTTCAGGAGAAATGAAAATCCCATTAGATTCTATTAAGGCTATGGAATTAAATGAAAGAAAGATTATTTCAAGAAGAGCTTTAATGGAGTTAAAACCGAACTCTATAACTAATTTAGGAATTGGAATGCCGGAGGGAATAGCAGCAGTTAGCAATGAAGAACATGTAGGAGATTATATGAAACTGACAATAGAATCTGGACCAATTGGGGGAGTGCCAGCATCTGGATTAAATTTTGGTGCATCAATGAATCCTGATTCAGTAATAGATCAAAATGCTATGTTTGA
Organism: Bacillota bacterium; assembly: GCA_023427705.1. Taxonomy (GTDB): domain Bacteria; phylum Bacillota; class Clostridia; order Clostridiales; family Clostridiaceae; genus Clostridium. The sequence continues at coordinate 1,830 of JAEZAL010000024.1, forward strand.
TTTTTATGATGGAGGAGGACTAGATATTGCCTTTTTAGGATTAGCTCAATGTGATAAGGCAGGAAATATAAATGTAAGTAAGTTTGGACCAAAAATTGCAGGTTGTGGTGGATTTATAAATATAACTCAGAATGCTAAAAAGGTAGTTTACTGTGGTACATTTACTGCTGGGGGACAAGAGATAGAAATAAAAGAATCAAAATTAAAAATACTTAAAGAAGGAAGAAATAAAAAGTTTGTAGATACTGTTGAGCATATTACATTTAGTGGAGAATATGCTAAGGATATTGAACAACCAGTATTATATATTACTGAAAGGGCAGTTTTCAAGCTAACTAAGAATGGAATAAAGTTAATAGAAATCGCGCCGGGAGTAGACTTACAAACTGATATTTTGGATTTAATGGATTTTAAGCCTATTATTGAAGATGACTTAAGGCTTATGGACTCAAAGATATTTGAAGATTCTTTAATGGGACTTTCAAATATACTTAAAGAAAAAGTATAGTAAGCGTGATAATAATTAATTTTAATTTATATGGTAGGGGGAAAAGTAAATGTTGGGAGTTTTAGGAATAATCATTTCATTAGTACTTTTAATGTATTTTGCGTATAAAGGAGTAAGCGTTATTATACTTACACCTATACTTGCTTTAGTTGCTGTTATTTTAGGAGGAAGTTTAAATTTACTTCCTGTTTATACAGAAACTTATATGTTTAGCTTAGCTAATTATGTAAGAACTTATTTCCCAATATTTTTATTGGGAGCAATCTTTGGCAAACTTATGGATAAATCA
>JAEZAL010000068.1 GCA_023427705.1 Bacillota bacterium
TCAACATGGATAATTGAGTCATTAGCACCTTTATCTAGTAATTCTTCTGAAGTTAAGCTATCACCATTAACAATACAAGTTGGATATGCTCTACCAAAAGCTAGGTGACAAGCAGCGTTTTCATCGAATAAGGTGTTGTAGAATATTATATTTGAATTAGATATAGGTGAATCATAAGGAACTAAAGCAACTTCACCTAGGTATTTAGAACCTTCATCACTTTCTAATAATTCCTTTAAAGCATCATATCCTTCTTCTGCTTCAAAATCAACTACCTTACCGTCTTTAAAAGTTAATGAGAAGTTATTTATTAAATTACCACCATAACTTAGAGGTTTAGATGAAGTAACAGTACCATTAACTCCATTTCTTTTTGGTAATGTAAATACTTCTTCAGTAGGCATATTAGCATTAAATTCTATTCCAGAATTACATTTTTCAGCACCACCAAGCCATATATGATCCTCAGGAAGTTCAATAGTTAGATCTGTTCCTTGAGAATTTTTATAGTGTAGTTTTTTAAATTTATGATTATTTAGAAAATCTAAATTTTTATTTATGTTTGCATTATGTTCATCCCAAGCTTTAATAGGGTCATCATTATTTAACCTTACAACATCAAAAATTACATCCCATAATTTATCTACAGCTTCTTTAGAATTTGAGTTTTTAAATACTTTTGATGCCCAAGCTTCAGTTGGAACTGAAACTACTGTCCAACGAATTTTATTAGACATAGAATAATTATAATACTCTTTTAAGGCTAATTGTCTGCTCTTTTGAAACTCTGATATTTTTTCCATTGGGATACCTTTATATGCATCAGGGTCAGATGCGGAAATAGAAATCACACAACAGCCTTCTCTAGCATAAGAATTATAAGACTCAGATACCCAATTAGGTACATTTTTTAAAGTATCAATAGTTGCATGTTCTAATTTAAGCCTTTGGATGGTTTGATCACCATAATGAACAACAACTTCTTTTGCACCTTCTTCATACCCAACTTTAGCAATAGCTCTTGCAAAATCAACACATTCAATAGGTGAATTTACTAATAGAACTTGATCTTTTTGCAAGTTAACACCTTTTTTTACTGCTAATTTAGCATATTTTTCTAACATTTTTGTCATATCCATAAAAATCACCTCAACTTTATAATATTTATTATTTATAATATTTATTCTTACATAATATAGTAAATTAGTCTAGTGAAAATAAATAAGTATAAATTTTCTTGTGCATAATAATAATTATTAATATAATATATATTGCTATAAACGACGGAAAATAAGAGGTGAAATTTAGTGTTTAATTTATTAAATACACTAGTAGAAAAAAATAAAATATACGTAAAAGAAGGCAAAGTTGCATCATATATACCAGCATTATCTAAAGCAAATGAAGATGATCTTGGAATATATGTGGTAGATTCAAGAGGAAAAGAATATTATTCAGGGGATTATGAAAAAAAATTTACTATGCAAAGTATTTCTAAGATAGTTTCTTTAATTTTAGCTATAAGAGATAATGGAAGATACAATGTATTTAAAAAAGTAGATGTTGAGCCTACTGGAATGGGGTTTAATTCAATAGTTAATTTAGAAGCTAGTGATACTGGAAAACCGTATAATCCAATGATTAATGCTGGTGCAATAGTTACAACTTCACTAATAGATGGTAATAGCCCAGAAGAAAAGCTGGAAAAAATACTAGAATTTATGAAGGCTGTAACTAATAATGAAAATATAGATGTAAATGAAGAGGTATATTTATCTGAAAAAGAAACAGGAAATAGAAATAGAGCCTTAGCTTACTTTATGAAAAGTACAGGTGTCTTAGAGGGGGATGTAGAAGAAATACTTGATTTATACTTTAAGCAATGTTCTATAGAAGTAACCGCAAAGGATTTGGCAAGATTTGGAGCGGTATTAGCTAATGATGGTGTTATACCTTGGACAAATGAAAAGATAATACCTAAGGAAGTATGCAGAATAGTTAAAACTATTATGGTTAGTTGTGGTATGTATGATGCATCAGGTGAATTTGCTGTTAATGTTGGAATACCAGCTAAGTCAGGGGTAGGAGGAGGAATACTTGCAACTGTACCAAGAAAATTTGGAATAGGAATTTATGGTCCTTCGTTAGATGAAAAAGGAAACAGTATAGCAGGTATAAAACTAATTAAAGACCTATCAAATGAATTAGATTTAAGCATTTTTTAATTCATATATTAATTAAAATGTAATGATTTATTTAATTAATAATAGTATAATTTATATAAAAATAGCTTTAAGGAATTAATTCCTTAATTGGAGGAAAAAATGGAAAGATTATTGATTTTAGATTCAAACTCTCTTTTAAATAGAGCATTTTATGCTATCCCAGAGCTTACGACTTCTGAAGGTGTTCATACAAATGCAGTTTATGGATTTGTAAATATGTTATTTAAAATGAGAGCAGAATTAAAGCCAGATTACATAGTAGCTGCTTTTGATAAAAAGGGACCTACTTTTAGACATAAAGAATATCAAGAGTATAAAGCTGGTAGAAAGAAAATGCCACCAGAACTTGCAGAACAATTTCCAATAGTAAAAGAAATTTTAAATTTATTATCAATAACTATTTATGAATTAGAAGGTTTTGAAGCAGATGATATTATTGGATCTTTATCTAAATATGCAGAAAAAAATGATATTGAAGTATTTATAGTTACAGGAGATAGAGATGCTCTGCAATTAGCTTCAGATAATATAAATGTAATAATAACTAAAAAGGGTGTATCTGAAACAGCTACATATAATCATAATAGTTTTATTGAAGAATTTGGAGTAACACCAACTCAATTTATTGATGTAAAAGGATTAATGGGAGATAAATCAGATAATATTCCTGGAGTTCCTGGAATTGGAGAAAAAACAGCATATAAGTTAATTGAAACATATGGTTCTATTGAAGAAGTATTAAATAATATAGATAATATTAGTGGCAAAAAGTTAAAAGACAATTTAGAAACATACAAAGAACAAGCTATTTTTAGCAAAAAGTTAGCAACAATAATGACAGATGTTCCTATAGATTTTGATTTAGATGATATAAAAAGTCAGGAATCATTTAATAAAGATGCCCTAAAAAAAATGTTCTTTAAATTGCAGATGAAAACTTTATTAGATAAGCTTCCTAAGAGTGAAGATGATGAGAATGAAAAAGATGAAGAAATGGATATAAAACATATAGAAAACTTAACCTCTTTTATAGATTTATCTAAAGAGTTAAAAGACACTATATATATTTCTTTTGATTCTAATAATACTGGAATATATTCAGAAATAGAATTAAATAATATTTATATTTCAAATGGCAATGAAAATTACTATGTTAAATTTAGTGAAATTAGTAAAGAAGATGAGAATTCAGCTAATTTAGCACTAAAGAATATTATGGAGAATAGTGATGTGAAAAAAGTTATCCATAATGGAAAAACTTTAATTACTATTTTAAATAAGCTAGGAATATCAATTAATGGATTTGAATTTGATACTGCTATAGCTGCTTATTTAATTAATTCTGCAAGAAGTTCCTATGACTTATTATCTTTAATTAATGAATATCTAGGAGAAGATGTTAATGGTAATGAGGATGAAATTAAATGTATTGTAAATAGTAAACTAAATGAAATTTATAGTATACTTGCTAATAAGATTAAAGAAGAAAATATGGAAGAACTATATTATAAGGTAGAGCATCCATTAATATTTGTTTTATCTTCAATGGAATCTTTAGGTTTTAAGGTAAATAAAGAAATGTTAGATGATTTAGCTATAAAATTTAAAGAAGAAATAGGAAAGACAGAGAAAGAAATATTTGAATTAGCAGAAGAAGAGTTTAATATTAGTTCACCAAAGCAATTAGGGAAAATTCTTTTTGAAAAGTTGGATTTACCTGTTATAAAGAAAACTAAGACAGGATATTCAACAAATGCTGAAGTATTAGAGAAACTTCAAGACAAACATGCAATAATACCTAAAATTACTTATTACAGACAAATAACAAAGCTTAATTCTACTTATGTGGAAGGATTAAAGAATGTTATAGATGTTGATGGGAAGATACATTCAACTTTCAATCAAACTGTAACTACAACAGGAAGATTATCTAGTACAGAACCTAACCTTCAAAATATTCCTATAAAATATGAGATGGGAAGAGAGATTAGAAAAGTATTTATTCCAAATGAGCCAGGTGATGTATTACTATCATGTGACTATTCACAAATTGAGCTTAGAGTTTTAGCTGAAATGTCTCAAGATAAAAATATGATTAATGCTTTTAAGGATCATAGTGATATTCATAGAAAAACAGCATCAGAAGTATTTAAGGTTCCAGTAGAAGAAGTAACTTCATTAATGAGAAGCAGAGCAAAGGCTGTAAATTTTGGTATAATATATGGTATTAGTGATTTTAGTCTTTCTCAAGATTTACACATAACTAAGAAGGAAGCTTCAGAATATATGGCTATTTATTTTGAAAGGTATCCTAATATAAAAGTTTATCTAGATAGCTTAAAAGAGGAAGCTAAGGAAAAGGGATTTGTTCTAACTATTTTAAATAGAAGAAGATTTATTCCAGAAATAAAATCTTCCAATAAAATAGTTAAGGCTTTAGGAGAAAGATTAGTTATGAATGCTCCTATACAAGGAAGTGCAGCTGATATAATTAAATTAGCTATGGTAAATGTTTATAATAAGTTAAATGAACTTAATTTGAAGAGTGAAATTATATTACAAGTTCATGATGAACTTATACTGAATGTAAAATCTGATGAATTAGAACAAATAAAAGCTTTAGTAAAAGATGAGATGGAAAATGTACTAAAAATGGATGTACCTTTAGAAGTAGATATAAATATAGGTAATACGTGGTATGATGCGAAGTAGGGAGGCCTAATAGAATGATCAAAATAGGGTTAACTGGAGGAATTGGTTCAGGAAAAAGCACTGTATCTAAAATGCTAATAGATAATGGGTTTAAAGTAATAGATGCAGATAATATTTCAAAAGAAGTTTTAATTAAGTATCCAGAAATAATAGATAAAATTAAAATAGAATTTGGAAGTGGCTTTTTTGATTGGAGAGGTGAATTTAGAAGAAGGGAATTTGGAAATCATATATTTAGATTTCCAAAGCAAAGAAAAAAGTATGAGGAGATTATAATACCATATATAAAAAAAGAAATTTACAATGAAATTGAAAGTTATGAAAAAGCAGGAACTAGTATAGTAATACTAGATGCTCCAACTTTAATAGAAAATAATCTTCATACAGATATGGATTATATAATAGTGGTTTGGGTAGATAATAATACACAAGTTATTAGATTAAAAAATAGAGATAGACTATCTAGGGAAGAGGCTATAAATAGAATGAACTCACAATTACCTTTAGATCAAAAGAGGGATTATGCCCATATAATTATAGATAATAATGGAGATTTATTAAAAACTAAGAATCAAGTAGATAAGGTAATTGACTTTTTAAATGTAGTAAATAGGTAAGGAGAAAGTAATGAAATTTAAGCGTATATTAACTATTTTAATTGCAATACTTATATTTTATTTTGGATTTATGTTTGCAATAAAAAAATATGTGTATCCTTACAAATATAATGAATATGTAAATAAATATAGTGAGGAATATGGCTTAGATCCGTATCTTGTTTTAGCAGTAATTAAAACGGAAAGTAATTTTGATAAAACAGCAGTTTCTAAAAAAGATGCTAAGGGATTGATGCAGATAATGGATACAACAGGTGAGTGGGTAGCAGAGGAATTAAATATTAATTACTTTATGCCATCAATGTTGTTTGATCCAGAATTAAATATTAAAATGGGATCATGGTATCTCAATAACTTAGAAGAAGAATTTGATGATAATTTGGATTTAGTTTTAGCCGCATATAATGGTGGAAGTGGAAATGTAAATAAGTGGTTAAGTCATGAAGAGTATTCTGCAGATGGAGAAAACTTAGATTATATTCCTTTTCCAGAAACAAAAAAGTATGTAGATAAAGTAAAGGTAAATTATAATATTTATAAATACCTATATGATAAATAAAGAGCTGTTTAAAAACAGCTCTTTATTTAATATTAACTAAATATTGCAGTAACCCATTCATTACTTTGGTATTTCTCTTCTAATTTAAATCCATAACCTTCAACAATTGATTTAACTTTGTCAAAGCTCCATTCTACTAGACCTGATACTAATAGTTTACCGTTAGGAGATAGGTGTTCTTTTATAAAACTCATAAATAATTCAGTTTCTTCTCCACCTATATTAATATATATCCAATCAAAGTTTTCTTCAATTTTAACTTCTCCATTAAGTGCATTACCTACTAAAGTTTCAATATTATAGATTCCATTAAGAGAAGCATTTAATTCTACTTCATCTTTAACATCTCTAATATCTAATGCTGTTACTTTAGAAGCTCCTATTATTGCAGAAGCAATAGATAATATACCAGAACCAGTTCCAATATCTAAAACTTTTTTATTACATAAATCTATTTTAGTTAAAATTATATTTAATAAGTCTTTAGTAGTCTCATGTAATCCTGTTCCAAAGGCACCTTGAGAAATAAATGATATTTTATTAATATTCTTATCACATACATCCTTATCAGGAGATGCAAGTACCCAATTATCATTTATTTCAATGACAGGAAAGTCATAAGATTCATAATCACAATTAATTTCTTCAATAGAAATACAGTTACTATTTATTAAATTAGAAACTTTATTCTTAAATAAATCTAAATTATTTAAATCTTCATCATATGCTATTTTAATATCAATTGTATTAACTTCTTTCTCTAAATATCCGTAACCATACTCATCAGTTGTAATTTCTAAAGGACTCTCGTAAAAAACATTAAATATATCGTTAATTTGTAATAATTCTATTGTTGCATCTAAATTCTTAAATTCAACATTATAGGTTAATATGTACATAGTAAATCCCCCAAATCAATTAATTGTAACATTATTGAGTATAGATAGATTTTTTATTAATGTCAAGAAATTAGTATAATTTATCTTTTTCTTTTCTTCTTTTTAATAGAATATCCAAAAGAGCCTAATGATTTAGCGTTTAATCCGTAATATTCTCCGTGGTTGTAGCATATTAAATTAGCTTTGTTAAAACATATTTTTCCCTTTTCATCAATTATATCTTCATTAACCTTAACATTAAGTACATCTAATAGAAATAAATCATGAGTACCAAGAGGAGTTACACTTTTAACTTTACATTCAAGAGCAACTGGTGCTAAATCTATTGAAGGAGTAGTTATAGATACACCTTCAGATAATTTGTAACCAAAGTGTTTGATTTTATCAATTTTTCTTCCAGAAACTACACCACAATAGTCAACAAATTTGACCATATCTCGTGATGGAAGGTTAATTACACATTCACCACTTTCCTTAATATAATCATAAGAAAGACGTTCAGGTCTTACGCCCATTGCTAATATAGGATCTTTAGTACAAACTGTACTAATCCAACCTACTGTAAAAGCATTTACTTTATCTTCTTTGTTTTTACTAGTTACAACAACAACTGGAGTTGGATTTAACATAACACTACCTTTAAAATTTTGTTTTTTCATAATTAATCCTTCCTTAAATATTAATATTTTTAATTTTTTTACAAAGTTAAGGAGCTGTTTTTAGACAGCTCCATTATTATTAATAATATCTTCTTCTACGATTTCTCTTTTTAGTGTTAATAATTCTTATTATAAACATAATTAATACTAAAACTATTATTAAAATAAGTAATGATAATAAATACAATGGTAAGTTTGCCTTAATTAACTCCATAGCAGAAATATTTATAGTTCCAGTTACTTCTTGAGAGTAACCTGGAGTTGAATAAGTTAAAATTACTTCTTTATTACCACTTAATTTCCATGCGTTTTTAACTTCACCATTATATGAAATAGTTGCATATTTATCATTAAAGTCATTTTTATAATATTGAACATCTTGGGTTAGGTATATAGGAGCAGTTATTTGCTTTTCGTTACCAAAAAAACCAAAAGTCTTATAAGTTAAATCTACAGTTCCAACTTCATCACCGGAATTTTTGTAGGTTTCTTTTTGTGCTGAATAACTATAATTTGCTACTTTTTCAGTATCTTTAAATACATTTGTACCATCTGAACCATATTCAGATTTTAGAACAACAGTAACTAAATCTCTACCATCTTTTTCAAAGAATCCAACAAAACAATGACCAGCTAGTTCTTCTGTACCAGTTTTTCCACCTATATTATTAGATTTACCAAGTATCTTATTTCTAGATTCTATATCTACTGGATATCCTGCTAAATTTATAGTTGTTTTAATATTTTTAGGAGAAATAACCTCTTTTACCCAGTCATTTTCATAAGCAGCAATAGCTATTTTAGCTAAATCAAAAGCTGTAGTTTGATTTATATCAGTATTACTTGGATTTAAAGGATCTATTTCTAGACCAGATGGATTTTCGAAATGAGTATCTTTTAAACCTAATTCGAGGGCTTTTTCATTCATCATATTAACAAAATTATCTACTGATCCTGCAACAGATTCAGCCATTAAGTATGCAGCGTCATTTGCTGAGAAAACAAGAACAGCTTTCATTGTATCTTCAGCAGAAATCTTATCACCAGCTTTTAAAGATACATAATTATTTAAAGAAGTTTCTGTAACCTTTAATGAAGTATCAGTAAAACTTAGTATATCTGTTTTATTTTTATTTTCTGCAAATAATAATGCAGTCATTAATTTTGTTGTACTGGCAGGCGAAAGTTTTACATCTGCATTTTTAGAATAAATAACTTCTCCTGTTTCTATGTCCATAGTTATTGATGATTCACCAATAATTTCTGGAGCTTGAATATTAACATTTTCTGCACTAACTTTATTAGCTAAAGGAGCTAATAATGAAACTGAAAGAGCAAGTGCTAGTGTTTTAAATAAGTTTTTGGCTTTCAAGTTCATCTCCCCATTTCTTAAGATATTAGTTATTATGTATACTAATTACACACAGGTTACAGTATAACATCTACCAATAATAATAACAATAATTATAAAATTTGTTAAGTAACTTCAAATAGTTATAATATTATTTATTGCTTAATCTATTTATTATTGTATTTTTAGCTTTTATTTCTAATTCATCATCAAGTTTTTCTAATTTAATATCACCGTATTTTTTGCTTAAGGCAATACTTAAAAATCTGTCAGCTAATTCAGGATTCTTAGATAGTAAAGAGCCATGGAAATAGCTACAATATGTGTTCTTATAAATACAACCTTCATAACCATCTTCACCATTATTACCATATCCATGAAGACATTTGCCTAATGGTTTTAATCCATTTATATAAGTTCTTCCTGAATGATTTTCAAAACCAACGTAAGTTTCGTTAAATTCTTCATTATATATAACTGTGTTACCGATAAAACGTGTATCTCCACCTTCAGTGTATATATCTAGGATGCCTAATCCTTCAATTTTTTCCCCTGTTGGAGCAATATAGTAATTTCCTAGAAGTTGATATCCACCACAAATAGCGATAACTAATTTTTCATCTTCTATATATTTTTCAAGTGAAGGCTTCTTGATAGTCTTTAAATCATCTGAAACTATTGATTGCTCAAAATCTTGACCACCACCAAAAAATAATATATCGGTATTTTCAGAATCAAATTCATCATTTAATGATACATTTATTAAGTTAACCTTTATTCCTCTTTGTTCAGCTCTATGTTTTAATATTAATATATTACCAACATCACCATATACATTAAGTAAGTCAGGATAAAGATGACAAATATTTAATTCCATATATAATACTCCTTTCCTACCAAAGCTTTTTAATATAGCCCTTTGAATATAAGTGTTTTCTATAATTAATCATAGCAGTATATGTAGCTAAAATATAAATTTTGCTATTGCTACTAGCTTTAATTTTTTCTGTTAATGATTCGAAATTTTCTTCTATAATAAATTTATCTTTTTCTAGGCCAGCTATTTTTAGTCTTACTGCCATATCATAGCATCTAATACCTGAAATAAATATTTCGTCTATATTTAGATTGTGAAGTTTTTCAAAATCAACATCCCAAATCCAAGACACATCAGTACCATCTGCATAATTATCATTTAAAAGAAAAGCAGCTGCAAAATTATCTTTATTTAAACAAAGAGTATCTAGAGCTTGATTATAACCAGCTGGATTTTTAACTAAAATAATTTTTACATCTTTTCCATCAATATTTAATGCTTCTTGTCTTCCAAAGCTTGAATCTTGATTTTGTAGCGATTTTTTTATATCTTCATCATCAATATTTAGTTCTTTAGAAATAGAGTATGCACATAAAGCATTATAAATATTGTAATCTCCTGATTGACTTATATTTACTTCTAAATCATTTATTTTAACAGTAGAGCTATCTGGAGTAAGTTCTAAGATTTCGTTGACAGCATATTTTAATTCAGATCTTTTAAATCCACAGCCTGTACAGTAAAAATCACCTA
>JAEZAL010000020.1 GCA_023427705.1 Bacillota bacterium
GTAGTAGATGATATATTTTCTACCTATATAAGAAGGATAGGAAGAAAGCAACCATTATTAACACAGTATTGTGACGGTAAAAATGTTACTTGTCCTGGATGGATGACTCAATGGGGAAGTAAATACTTAGGAGATCAAGGTAAAACACCATATGAAATTTTAACTAGCTTCTATGGAAGTGATATAGAATTAGTAACAGCAGAACAAGTTAAGGGTATTCCAAAGTCTTATCCTGGATATGATTTAATACAAGGTTCAACTGGACCAGATGTACAATCTATACAAGAGTATTTAAATAGAATATCGCAAAATTATCCACTAATTCCTAAAGTAGCGCAAGATGGAGTATATGGAGAAAAAACAGTTGAAGCAGTTAAAGTATTCCAAAGCGTATTTAATTTACCACAAACAGGTGTAGTTGATTATGCAACATGGTATAAAATTTCTGACGTATATGTTGGTGTAACTAGAATAGCCGAACTTAGAAGTAATTCAAAGCCTGTAGAAAGAATATTTATACCACCAAGATCCTTTGATAACTATTATGATAAAACAGTGCCAAGATTTAATTACTTTGATGATGATAAATAATTGGGGGAGCTGATAAAACAGCTCCTTAATTTATTGCTTTAGAAAAATAAATATAATTAGATAAATATCCAAAATTTTTTGTTTACATTTTATAACAAAATATCTATTTATTTGTGCATATTAGATATATAATTAAAGGATAATATTTTAAATTTACCATTGGGAGGAGAATTTATGAAAGGTACTGTGGTTTCCACATGGATTAGAACTTGTAGAGATTTATATGGCGATGAGGCAATAAATCAGTGTTTAAAAAAGGTTAGTTGGCCAGAAGATATTATTTTTACACCATTAGAAGATGTAGAAGATGAAAGAATATTTAATTTCATTAAGGAAATAGCAATTAGGGCTAAAATTTCAGTGAATGATTTATGGAAGATAATAGGAGAAAATAATTTAAACAAATTTGCTGAAGACTATCCTGTATTTTTTAAAAGAGTAACGCTATATAAATTTATAACATCACTTAATTTTATTCACTCTATAATAATGAAAAAAATAAAAGGGGCTAAGCCACCGAAGATGGCTATTATACCAGTATCAGATAATAGTATTAATCTTAAGTATATTTCAAAGCGAGAATTAAATGATTACTTTTTAGGTTTACTAATGGGGAGTTCTAAGTTCTTTAATGAAAAAATAGAAGTAAATGAAGTATATAAAAAAACTGGAGAATTAACAGTACATATCAAATTTGAAAATAGTATAGCTAATAATAAAAAGTACATAATTAGTAATATATTATCAAAAATAGGCTTTAAGAGATTAGAGTTTAAAATATCATTACCAGTTTTTTTATTAATAACATTAATAGGTATACCTATATTAGGAGTAGAAAAAGCACTTTTAATGGGTATAGTATCAGGAATAATTTCTTTATTAATAAGTTATATTATTATAAAACCATTAAACTATATTTTAGATAATATTGAAAATAATAATTTAGAGCAAATTGACAAAACTATAAAAACTAATGATATTTTAGAAAAAATATATAATGGTGTTTCTAAGTTAAAAGGTAATATTAGTCACGATATTACTTCTGCTAATTTGACTTTAAATGAATTAAGTGTATTTACTCAATCTATGTATAAAACTACTGAAAAAATGAAAAAAGCTACTGATGAAATATCTGTTTGTTCAGAACAAGTTTTAGTATGGGCAGAAAAACAAGAGTTAAGTACTGAACTATTAGTAAGACAAACTAATGATAATATTATTGCCCTAAAAGAGTTAGTTAATATTGAAGATAGTAATAAAAATGAGTTAGTTAAATCAGTTGAAAAAATAAATGAAAGTCATATAAGTGTGGACAAGTCTAGTGAGGCTATTAAAAGTACTTTAGATTCCTTTATGAATGTAAAAGAAAAAGGACAAAACCTTCAAAAAAAGGCAAGTGATATAACTAATATAGTTTCAATAGTAGCTGGAATTTCATCTCAAACTAATCTTTTAGCCTTAAATGCTTCAATAGAAGCTGCGAGAGCGGGAGAGCAGGGAAAAGGCTTTGCAGTAGTTGCTGAAGAAATTAGAAAGTTAGCAGAACAATCACAACAAGCAGTAAAAGATATAAATAGCAATCTATCTTATTTTGCAAAAGAAATAAAAGAATTAGTTTTAAGTATAGAGAAACAGTATTCCTCTTTAGAAGTAGAGACTTCAAATTTAGAGAGTGTAAGAATTATAAGTTCTGAAGCTAATGATTTAATAACGGTAGTTTCAAATGAGACTAATGAAGCTATAAATAAATTAAATAATGAAGTAATTTCAGTAGAAGAGATGAGTGATACTATTAGAACATTATCTGAAATTGCGGCTGAAAATGCAGCTTCTGCTCAACAAGTAAATCAAAATATAGAGGAATTTACTAGAAGTATTAAAGAAATGATAGAAACTCTACAAAAGATTAAAGATGTAGAAGAGAATTTTATTACAGAAGAAAATAAATATTAAAATATAAAAGATAATTAAAAATGTAGAATGTAAAATTAAAAATAATTTATACATTCTACATTGTTCATTTTATATGATAAGATAGCACTTTTATTATGTTAATTCTTTTTTATGTTTATAATAGAAATGTATAGTTTGTACAATGAAAACTAAGCTTAATAGCCCAAAGAATGGATATAATGAGCCTATAAGTTTAGAAAATCCAATTCTTGATATAGGTAATGCTATTAGAATAACCATAAATATTGCTTTGTTAAACTCTATGTTAAAGGTATTATTTATAGTTTTACTAATGGAATAAACATCTGAAATTTCTGTTGAGAACATTTCAAGCCAAATAACTACTAATAATAAAGCTTGAATTATATGTCCAAAGGGTTGTGCAACAAATAATAAAGGTATTTCAAGCTTATGTATATAAGGTTGATTTATCATAAGCAAAAAGTTAATTGCAATACTTAAAGCTACTAATCCTAAAGCACCGAAGGTAATCCCAAGAAACATTGTTTTAGGCTTTCTAATTTGATTACTTAAAGGCACTAAAACACCTAAACAACAAAGGGTATTATATCCAGCATAAAGAATTGTAGATAGTGCTATGCCTGTTTTTTTAGGTTCAAACTTTGTCATTTGTTCAATAGAAACCATATCCTTAAAAAGTATAAAATATAAAAAAGTAATAAGAGAAATAGTAATAACCAATATTGGAACAATAAAAGAGTTTACTTCAATTAGTCCATTGGTATCTTTTAGTAAAAAGAATATAGCCAATCCTACCATAATTAATGAGCCTATAAGCTTTGGAACTCCAAAAAATTGGTTAATTAACGCTCCACTACCGGCTAAAATTATAGAAGCACTTGAAATTAGATAAAGTGTAGTAATTACTCCTGTAATTTTACCAAGTATATTTGGGCTAACGACTTTAATAACATCACCATAGGAGTTTAACTTATACTTAATACTTATTTTGGAAACTATTGTGCCAAGAATAATATAAAATATTCCACAGGCCATAATTCCTAAGAAGCTTATTATTCCATAGGAAGTAAAAAATTCTTTAATTTCTTGTCCAGATGCTAACCCAGCACCAACTATAGTACCTATAAAAACAACAGCTACTTGAAAAATTCTAGAAAGTTCATCCTTCATTTAAAATCCCCCTAATTAATATCTACTAACAATATATATATATTAATAATTTTTTATTCCTTTAGTTTTTTAAGTAAGCATAGAGGAATGAATAAGCTATTTAATTTTAGGGAAAATAACCTTAAGGAAGCTTAAGGAGGAATTAAATTGAGAAAAAGAATTTTATCATTAATTTCTTTATTATTACTTTTATTAATGATGTTTTCAGCATGTTCAAAAACAGAGGATAATACAGAAGATATAGATGTATTTGGACTTAAAAAAGCCTTTGATTTGGCAGATGAATATTTAGGATTAATTAAAGATAATAATATAGAAGAAGCTAACAAACTATGTACGGAAAAGTTGTTAAAAAATAATAATAATTTATCAACAGGAACTTCACAAATAATAGCATATGCTCCTGATAATGTAATAGAGTCTTCAAGATCAGCATTTATTACTTTTAATGTAATAAGAAATTCATCCTCTGAACCAAAGTGTGATTTAGATAATTATGCAATTAAAGTTATAGAAGAAGAGCGTAAATATAAAATAGATGAGATAAAAGCTACAAACAAAAAACAAGTATTTGTAAAAAATAAAGCTTTAAGGCTTATTGGTGAAGAAGGGGGAAAAAGTGATTTAATTATTTCTTTGAATAATATTCCAAAGGATTCTTATTTAAAGGAAAATGAACTTATGCTTTATAAAGAAAAAGTACCAAATGATAAGTTTGGACCAGTATCTTTGGGATAAAAATGAACTAAGATAGCTATATCAACAATAAGTGAAAATATATCATTTATATCAGATGCATTTATACAAGAAAGTAAGGAAACTCTAGGAGCAAGTACTCAGGGGGCTGAAGGTGGTAACAGTAATCAACAAGGTAATAATGAAACAAGTGATTTAGAGGAT
>JAEZAL010000260.1 GCA_023427705.1 Bacillota bacterium
TAGTGGGGAAAGTAAAAATAGTTTGCTTTGATGCTTTACCAGAAACATTAGAATTAATAGATGAAGGTATAATAAATGCGACGGTTGCACAAAATCCTTATGTTATGGGACAAGAAGCAGTAAATACAATAGTAGATATAATAGAAGGTGAAAAAGTTAAAGAACTTCAGCTTGTTGATGTTTTACTAATTAATGATATGAACATAGATGAATATAAATAACTTAAGGAGAAATATGAGCAATGAGAAGTTTAAAAAGTAAAATAATAGTTTTTGCAATAATTTTAATAATACCATTAGTTACAAGTAATATCATATCATTAATAATAAGTAAAAAAATTAATAATAATTATAGTCTTATGTTATATAAATTAAATGAAACAAATGACGTAAAAAACTTGTTAAATGAGTCTTTTAATTATTTTAATGAGTATTTTCAAACTAGTGATTTAGAATCAAGAAATATATATGAAAATAATATTATTAAATCAATTAATAAACTTTCAGCATTAAAAGAAACTTCAGATATAGAAAGTAGATACATACTTAGAGATTTATTAAATACAATTAGAAGCTATAAAAGTCAAGGAGATAAAACTATAGCATTATTTTCTGAACATGGAGCTATAGATGCATACTATGATCAATATATGACATCTAGGGACATGCTTTCTTATTGTAATTCTTTTATTACTAAATTAAATGAGAGTTATATTAAAACTAACAATATTATTTATAATGCAAGTAAAGAAAATGAAACTAAATTGTACAAGCTTTTAACTTTGTTTATTACTATCACTATTTTCATAATTGCTGTATATACAATTATTTTTCTCAAAGATATATTAAATAAATTACAAGTTTTAATTTGTGCAGCAAAAAATGTATCTAAAGGTAACTTTAAAGAAATTGAAGCAGAAAAAACTGATATATATGATATTAATATTTTATACGAAGCTTTTGATAAAATGATTAGAAATATAAAAGGATATATAGATTCTCTTAAGGAAAAGGCAGAATTAGAAACTAAGATTAAAGATGATGAAATGAAGTTATTAAAATATGAAAATGCATTAAAGTTATCACAGTTAAAGGTATTACAATCACAAATAAATCCACATTTTCTTTTTAACACTTTAAATTGTATAAATCAAACTGCCATAAAAGAAAAGGCATATAAAACTGAAGGGTTAATAACATCTACAGCAAGTATATTAAGATATAGCTTAAGTATGATGGAAAGGAATACAACATTACTAGATGAAATTAATATTGTAAAACAATATATATTTATTCAAAAAGTAAGGTATGATGACAGATTAACTTTTAATTTAGATATAGATTTAGATATAAAAGATATAGTTGTACCAGGAATGACTTTACAACCTTTTGTGGAAAATGCATTTATTCATGGAATAGAGCCTAAGGAGGAAGGGGGATATATTAATATAAAAATATATAAAGAGTTAAATGAATGTAAGGTGATTATAGAAGATAATGGCTGTGGAATAGAGGCAGATACTTTAAGAAAAATAAAAAGTGGTGGAAGTGATGGGGAGCATATCGGACATACCACAGGGTTAGGAATAAAGAGCGTTGTGGATAGATTAGAGATTTTTTATGGAGAAAATAATATGTTTAATATTAGTAGTAATGTAGGACAAGGAACTAAAATATTTTTAAGAATTCCAATAAGGAGTTGAAATGAGTATGTTAAAGATTCTTATAGCTGATGATGAAAAATATGAAAGAGACTCTATAGTAAGCCTTTTAGAAGAGAATTTCAAAGATAGATTAACTATAACTCAAGCTAAAAATGGTAGGGAAGCAATTGAGATATCAGAGCAGATAAGACCAGAAATTGTAATAATGGACATAAAAATGCCCGGAATAAATGGTATAAAGGCTATTGAGGAAATTAGAAAGAGTGCAGCAAATACTTATTTTATTATGCTAACTGCTTATGATTATTTTGACTTTGCCATAGAAGCTGTTAAATTAAATGTAAAAGAATATTTATTAAAACCTTTTGTAAGAAGTGAATTTATAACTAAAATAAATAATGCTATAAATATAGTTGAACAGCAAAAGGCAAAAAGAAAAAGAGATATAGAAAAAGAAGAAAAAATAAATAACTTAATTGGAGTATTGGAAAATGAATTAAGTTATAGCATTATTAATAATAATATGGATAATATTGATTTAAATATGTATATGGATTACTTAAATATAGATTTTAATAATGCTTTTTCAATTAATATAAAAATACTTGAAACTAGTATCAGTAGCTCTTTGAAGAAAAAGATAGGGGAGTATATTAGTGAATATTTAAAATTCAGGTATAAAGCAATTGGAACATATAGGTTTATAGAAAATATAGTTTATTTCATACAAATAGATAATAATAATGATAAAGATGAAGAGGTTTTAAAAAATATAAATATTGCTAAGGATGTAAAGAGAGAAATAGAAAGACATTTTAATGTTTTTGTAAAAATAGGATTAGGGAATTGCTATAATGGAATAAATTTAATGAATAGGTCCTATGAAGAAGCAACGAATGCAGTTAATTTTAGTAACCAAGATGATATTATCCATATTTCAAATATAGATAGTTTTACTAAGTATAAAGATTTTGACAACGATAAGACTAAGCTTTTTAATAAAGTTAAATCTTATATTACAGATAACTTAAAAGAAGATTTAAATCTAGAAAGTATTGCTCATAATTTTAACTTAAGCCCATATTATTTTAGTAGAAGTTTTAAGGAAGTTATGGGATGTAATTTAACTGATTATATAAATACAATAAGGATAAAAAAAGCAAAAGAATTGTTAATAGAAAATAAAATGAGTATTAAAGAAATTGGATATACTGTTGGGTATAGTGATCCTAATTATTTTAGCAAGGTATTTAAGAAATATGAAGGGTATTCTCCGAAAGAATATAAGTTTAAATAGCAAAAAAATACTATAAGAGATGTTCTTATAGTATTTTTTTGTCCTATTAATAGTAAAAAAGTTATAAATAATAGAGCAAATATATTAAGAGATAAAGCAAGGATTTACATTGAGTTAAACGTATACAAGAGGTAAGATTGTAGTGTAATAAAATATTAGAAAAGGGGAGTTAAAAATGAGAATTAAAAAATTAATTGCTTTAACTTTAACTGCAGCTTTAATGACAGTTGCCATTGGATGTGGAGCTAAAACAGAAAATGGTGGTTCTTCTGATGCTGGAGAAGATTCAAAGGGTAATTTAATTGGAGTTGCGATGCCTACACAATCACTTCAAAGATGGAATCAAGATGGTTCTAATATGAAGTCAGAACTTGAAGGAAAAGGATATACTGTTGATTTACAATATGCTAACAATGATGTAAATACTCAAGTTCAACAAATTGAAAATATGATAACAAAAGGATGTAATATATTAGTTATAGCATCAATCGATGGATCA
This sequence comes from Bacillota bacterium, assembly GCA_023427705.1. Taxonomy (GTDB): domain Bacteria; phylum Bacillota; class Clostridia; order Clostridiales; family Clostridiaceae; genus Clostridium. The sequence continues at coordinate 3,460 of JAEZAL010000260.1, forward strand.
GCATTAACTGACGTTTTAAGCAAGGCTGCTGATAATGATATTAAAGTAATAGCTTATGACAGATTAATAATGCAAAGTGAAAATGTAGACTATTATGCAACGTTTGATAATTTTAAAGTTGGGGTTACTCAAGGTCAATATATAGAAGAAAAATTAGATTTAAAGAATGCAGCAGGTCCTTTTAATAT
>JAEZAL010000277.1 GCA_023427705.1 Bacillota bacterium
TATGTTCATGATATTAAACTTCAAGGAATGCTATATGCCAAAGTTAAAACAAGTCCATATGCACATGCGTTAATAAAGAGCATAGATATATCAAAAGCTAAAGCATTACCTGGCGTAAAAGCAGTATTAACAGGAAAAGATGCTTCTCAAAAGCTTGGTATATACATGATAGATAGACCTATATTAGCATGTGATAAAGTTAGATATTACGGAGAGGCAGTAGCAGCAGTAGCAGCTATTGATATTGAAATTGCAGAAAAGGCTATAGAGCTTATTGATGTAGTTTATGAAGAGTTACCCGTAGTACAAGATGTTGAAGAAGCTTTAAAAGAAGAATCACCATTAGTTCATGAGGATATATCAAGTAATAAATGGATGGAAAATGTATTTAGTCCTGTAATAGGCACAAATATAGCTAACCTTTTTAAAATAAGAAAAGGAAATCCTGAAAAAGCATTTGAGGAAGCAGATATAATTGTAGAAAATACATTTACCCAACCACAAGTACTTCATGTTCCTATGGAAACTCATAATGTAATTGGAAAATGGTCAGTAGGAAATAAAATTAAAGTATGGAGTAGTGCACAAGCACCATTTGCTATAAGAGATTTAATGAGTGTTGCTTTAGGAATTCCAAAGCAAGATATAGAGGTTATAGTTCCATATGTAGGTGGAGGATTTGGTGGAAAAGCAGGTATTCATTTAGAACCACTAGTGGTTTTACTTTCTAAAGCTGCAAATGGTAAGCCAGTTAAACTTTGTCCTACAAGGGAAGAAGAAACTTCTACACTACCATGTAGACAAGGCTTGGTAGCAAAGATTAAAACTGGTGTGAAGAAAGATGGTAAAATAGTAGCAGAGAAAATCGAATATTTATGGGACGCAGGTGCTTATGCAGATTATGAGTAAATATTGGAAGAGCTGCTGGATACTCTGCAGCAGGACCATACGAAATAGATAATATATTTGTAGATTCATATACAATATATACTAATCATATTTTTGGAACAGCATATAGAGGGTTTGGACATGCAGAGTTCTTTTGGGCAGTAGAAAGACAAAGAGAATTAATTGCTAAAGCTTTAAATATGGATTCTTTTGAATTTAGAATGAAGAATTTATTAAAGCCTGGCTCTAAAACTATCACTAATGAAATAATAACTAAAAACACTGGAAATGTTCAAGAATGTTTAAGAGTTGTTAAAGATAGTATAGGATGGGGGATAGAAAAGACTGAAGAAGAAAAAGCTAATGAAATTAAAACTGGAAAATATAAAGGAAAAGGAATAGCAGTTCTTCATAAAGCTCCTGCAATGCCTTCTTGGTCTGCATCATCTGCATTAATTCAAATGAATGAAGATGGTTCAATTAAATTTAACGTAGGTGGTATTGATTATGGACAAGGAACTTATACAGTTTTAGCTCAAATTATAGCTGAGAGACTTAATATTCCTTTAGACAAAATCCATGTAGTTAATGAAACAAATACAGATACAGCACCTTATGATTGGCAGACTGTTGCAAGCCGTATGACAGTTCTTGCAGGAAATGCAATTATAGAAGCTTGTGATGATTTAATAAAACAAATTTATGAATTAGGATCAATAGTTCTTCATGCTGCAAAACATGAATTAGCAATAGGTGATCAATGCGTATATGTAAAACAACATCCAGAAAATAAGCTTCCTTATGACAAGATAGCTATAGGATATGTTTATTCAAATGGTAATTCAATTGGAGGTCCACTAATAGGAAGAGGTAAGAGCATAGCTCAAGGTTTAGCTTTCTTAAATCAAGAAACAGGAGAGGGAAACCCAGCTTTAGATTGGACTTTTGGAGCTCATGGAATAGAGATAGAAGTAGATAAAAATACTGGTGATATAGAAATAGTAAAAATAGCATCTGCATTTGATGTAGGACATGTTATGAATAAAATGCTTTTAGAAGGACAGGTAGTAGGAGGAGTAATACAAGGATTAGGAACTGCTTTATGTGAAGGCATGATTTATGATAATAAAGGCAGATTACTAACAAGAAATTTTGTGGATTATAAGATTCCTACAATGCAAGACTTACCAGGGAAGATAGAACTTCATTTTGTAGAAACTCCACAACTTGATGGTCCATATGGTGCTAGAGGTTGTGCAGAACATCCTATGATTTCGATTACATCTGTAATAGGAAATGCAATAGCTGATGCTACAGGAGTAGAGATATATGAACTTCCATTTACTGCAGACAAAGTATATAGGGCATTAAATAAAAGGTAACCAAAAATTTTATAATATATTAAGGAGAGTGAATTAATGAGACGTATTATTGGTGTAGACGAAAAATTACCTTTACTCCAAACATTGCCACTAAGTTTCCAACATTTAACTGCAATGTTTGGTGCCACTATTCTTGTCCCAATTCTATTTGGAGTAGATCCAGCCATTGCCTTACTTATGAATGGTATAGGAACAATATTATACTCCTATATTACAAAAGGAAAAATTCCAATGTATCTTGGATCGAGTTTTGCATTTATTTCTCCAGTATTATTAGTAATTCAGCAATATGGTGACTATTCATATGCTCAAAGTGGATTCCTTTTCCTAGGAGTAATGTATCTCGTATTATCTCTTATCATTAAGTCTGTTGGAACTAGATGGCTAGATATAGCACTACCTGCACCAGTTGTAGGAGCAGTTATTGCAACTATAGGTATTGAACTTGGCCCTGTTGCTGCAGAACAAGCTGGCTTACTTGGTGGTGCAAGCGCAGATGTAATTATAGTTGCAATGTTTACTTTAGCTGTAGCAGTTATTGGATCTTTATTATTTAGAGGTTTTATACAAGTAATACCTATTCTTATTGCAGTAGTTGCTGGATATATTTTTGCATGCTTTATGGGAATGGTTGATTTTTCAGTTATAGCAGCTGCTCCATGGTTTAAGCTTCCTACATTTACTGCACCAAAATTCGATATTAACGCAATGATGATTATCGCTCCTGCTTGTTTAGTTGTAGTAGCTGAGCATATTGGAGACTTAATGGTTACTGGAAATGTTATAGGGAAAAATGTTATAAAAGATCCAGGATTGCACAGATCATTCTTAGCAGAAGGTATTAGTAACCTTATGTCTGGATGTGTTGGTTCCCCTCCAAATACAAGTTATGGTGAAAATATCGGTGTTATGGCTATAACAAAAGTATTTTCAGTATGGGTTATTAGAGGAGCTGCTATTCTTGCAATTATATTCTCTCTTATAGGAAAGATATCAATTGTTATTCAAACTATTCCTTCAGCTGTTATGGGTGGAATGACTTTATACTTGTATGGTGTAATTATTATATCTGGTATAAGAATGTTAGTTGAACAACAAGTTGACTATGCTAAGAACTATAATTTAGCTTTAGGTGCAATTACATTTTTAGTAGGAACATGTGGAGTTACAGTTACAATTGGAGCAGTAAGTGTTAGTGGAATGGTACTTGCAGCTGTAGTTGGTATGATTTTATCACTTATAATTTATGCTTTTAGTAAGCTAGGAATCTTAAATGAAGAGTATAAAATTAAGTTTAGAGATGAGATAGACCAAAGCCATAAAGAAGAAGCATAATAAATTTAGTAAATAGAAATTAAGACAGTGGCAGGAAATGATTAATCAAATTTTACTACTGTCTTTATATTTATAAAAAGATATCTAAAATAAAATACTCGTAAATGATAATAAAATATAAAGTGGTAAATTTAGCTAGTAAATGTTAGAATAAGAGTATAAAACATAACAAAGGAGGATGGATAATGGATATAGATTTAATGATTTTATTTAATGGATTTATAAGAAATTATGTCAATTTAGGGTTAAGTATAGACAGCAAGAGTTTAGATATAAAAAATCAAGAAAATAGATATTTTATTACATTAGGTAAATTATTAGGCTTTTTCATTTCAAGTAGAAAGAAAGATAACGGAAATATAGAAATCGATTGGAAACAATATGAGTTTAATACTATAAGTACTTCAACAACTAAAGTAAATATAATAAGAGAGGTGGATTTAACTAAAGACATTTCAGTTATATATGATGTAATTAATAAAGTTAATGATACTTCCAATATTAGATATGTAGTAATGTTGGAAGTATCATCTTTTAATAGGATTGATTTTCTAAATAATATAGTTATTTCTTCGTCAAAAGCAAATAAATATGAAGTACTAATAATATATATTGTAAAAGATGTAATAAAAAATATTTCTAACTATTATGCATATTTATTTAAAAATAGTGACACTATTAAGAATAAGATAGGAATTTCATCACCTGATGATGATGGAAACTTAAGAGCTATTTTTAAAGTATAATAATGTGAAGGTGAATATAAATGGATATTAAAAAAAGTAGGATTTATGAACTTTGGAATATGGATCATAGTAGAGTAATTAAATATAAGCAAATTATTAAAAATAACACTTTAAATGAATCAAAAGCATTTGAAAGTGAAAATTTAAATGATCTTATAAAAGAAGTGAAAATTCAACTTACTAAATGGAATGAAATATCCTAAGGAGAGTAATAATGAATTTAGAAGTTATAAATAATAAGGATTTTATAAATATTATAAAAATTAGATTTAATAATATTTTATATGGTTTTGATAATTATAATTACATAGAGTTATCTTGTAAAAGTAATAAGTATGAGAGTGAAGAAAATTTTATTAGGGCAATAGAATCTTTCTATGAAATAAATGATGGAAATTTAATTATCGATTTTTATAAAAATAGATTAAATAAGGATAGTATAACATTTATAAAAAGTAATTTAGATATGGAAGACAATATAGTATTTGATAAATTTATTGATTTAGTAAATGAAAATAATAATTATTATAAAATAAATGATAAAAAACTTATTAAATTACTTACAAAACTATGTACAAGAGAATTATATTTTATTACTTTTTACTTCTATAAGAATCCAGTTACAATATGGGGAAATTACAATTTGAAATTTCCTTTATTCTATGAAGATAATACTAATATTAAGGATTACATTGATATTTCTAAAATTAATAATTTGTATTAAATCATAACATAATTACAACGATAATAACATAGATATAGTTATTATTGTTAGTAGGTGGATTTATGTCTAAAATAAAGTATGTTTTTGATAAACTTAATGAAGAAAATATCAATGATGAAAATGAGAAGAATCAAGACTTAATTTGCTCTGTATGTAATAACATAATAAGAGATGGACAAGTATATATAACTGATGAAGAGTTAAAAGTATATTGCTCTGAAAAATGTTATTTAGAAGAATTGAATTCTAAATATTATTAAAAAGTGGTACATGAAAATATGTACCACTTTTTATGATAAGATTTTACTATTAATAGTTTTTTCTAAAGAAGAGAAAACATATATAGTTGATAATCTTAATTTACCGTTATCTAAAACTCTTAAAAACCATTGTATATTAGAATTACTACTTGAGGATATATAAGATTCTGCTAAATTATTGTTAACCTTTAATACTGGATAAATAGCAGTAGAATATCTATAATCATCTAAAATAATTATTATACTGAATTCATAATCTGTACATAATTTATCTAAATCTTTTAAGGTTATAATTAAATTATTATTTTCAATACTAGAAATACATTGTATTATTTCTCGTGTTTTAATATTTTTAAAGAATACTGAAACAGATTTGTATTTATTTAAATTTAAATCCTCAAAGTTAAGAGTCAAATAGCAATCTTTTAGTAAGTAAAAATTCAAGTTTTTTTCAATGGAACTAAAATAAGAGTAATTACTTTCATAATAAGTATTATTGTTATCATTAATTTGTTTTTTCATAGCTCCTCCTTGGAAAATAATATATAAAATATAATATTTACATTGCTATGAAAAGATGATAAGTTTTAATAAAATTATTATTTTAACATATTAATCATTGTATCTAAAGTAGCCTTAGTTTTATTTAAATTACTAATATAGTCTGCGATATGATTTTTATAATATTCTATACCACTATCAGTAATAGAATAAATCTTTTTACTTCTTTTGTTTAGAAACTCATCTCCAGTCCAATTGCTTGTAACATATCCTTTCACTTCAAGATCGTATAAAGTTTCATATATAGTACTTGAAGATACTGGGAAAGGTAATGATGTGGTAGAAAATTTATTTCTAAACTCTTCAAGAACTTTATTCCCAAAAATAGTATTCCCTTTAGATAATTCTTTAAGTATATAAAAACTATAAAGCATTTTAGTATTAACAACATTTCTAGGGGCAACTAGTCTATTTCTTTTTTCCATTTTAAACATCTCCTTTTTAAGTATATATTATCATAAAAAATATACACTTACAATTAAATAAAATACTTTTAAATAATATACTCGTAAATGAAAATAAAATTAAAATATAAACAGAACAAAAAAACATCATAAGGAATAGTATATAGTAAACAAAAGAGTAGGAGCTGATAAACATGTCAAAAAGAAGTAGATGCTGCTGTAGAAATAATTGTGGCTGTGGAGGCTGCGGAGGCGGTGGATTCAACAATTGCGGAGGCTGCGGTTTTAACAACTGTGGAGGCTTTGGTGGTGGTTTTGGTAATTGTGGATTTGGCGGCGGTTGCGGATTCGGCGGAGGCTGTGGTTTTCCATTGTTATGGTTATTATTGCTAGGCGGATGTTGGTAATAATGTAATAAAAGGATGCATTAAGTTGCATCCTTTTATCTTATTATTATAATAAAAATAAAGTAAAGTAATAAATAATATGTTAGAATAAATTAGAGGTGAAAAGATGCTTGAGAATAAATGTTTTTGTGAAAAATGCAAAAAAATCCAACCAATAATAGTAAGAAGAAAAAAAGAATTTAAGGAATTTAATATTGGTAAGATTACTTATAATAAATTATATGGAACTTGTGCCATATGTGAAGAAGAAGTTTATTCAATGGAATTATCAAAAAAGAATAAAGTAGAGTTAGGAAAAAAAATTAAAGAATTAGAAGATGAAAAAACTATATTGAAAATAATAGAAGATAGCAATTCTGGTCTTTTAGAAATACAAGACAGTGATAAAGAATTAATAAAGGAACTTGAAAATATTCTTATAAATAAAAATAAAGATAAATAATTGGTTATTAAATTATTTAAAATTTAATATACTATGTGTATAGCATGTATCCTTAGGAGGAAATTTGTGTTAGATTTACTTGTTTATTTGGATGAGTTATTAATTAAAAATTTAAACTCAGTAGCATTAAATGGGTATATTGATATAAGAACGTTTAGAAGAATTAGAGACCGAACAGTAGGAGGAAATGCTAGGATAAGTGATAGGAGTTCAAATGGTTTAGATTACAAGAATCAAAGGGATAAAATTTCAGGATATAAGAGTAAACATAATACATGTGAAGAGCATTTTCAAGATGGTTCTGAAAGAATTTTAGGACTAGAAGGTAGAGATTTTGATAGAAATGAACAAGAAATTAAAAAAATAACTACTGTTTTTACTCTTCATAGTGATTTATTATCTAATATGTATAAAAATAATAATGTCAAAAATGTTACTAATTTTAAATCTGTTGAGGATGATAACATAAAAGTGGGAGATTATATTGAAATAACGGGATGTGTTCAAGAAATTTCTATTCCTCTATATATAGATACTTTAATAGAAAGTTTAAATTGCTATGGCATTGATTTTTTAAATTCGTATATAGACAAAGAGAAGCTTAATGGGTTAAACTTTGGAATTATAACAAGACTTTTAGAAGGATTAAAAAATAAAATCACATCAAATGGAACTACTGATTTAGTAGTAAAAACAGCCGACACATCTTTAGTTCTTGCAATTAATGAAAATAATTTTGTTAATAATGGATATAATACTTTTGATTTTGTTCAGTGTTCATGTAAAATTTTTGGGAAAGTAATGATGATTAAAGAAGATAATGATAAGTGTATTAGTTTACTAAGGAAATCATCTCAAGAGGAATATTATGAAAAAATTTTACAATCAATTGAACCCTATTTAAACATACTAAGGTCTAAAAATATAATTTTACCTAAAAGGCCAAAATGTAATATAACAGGTAAAATGATAATGATTTTACCTATAAGCATATGTATATGATTATATATATATGCTTTTAATTTTGTGTAGAAACAATTAATTATTTATTGTATAATAATTAATTAGTAAATAAAGAAATAGTATGTAGGAGATAAGCGAAATATGGAAATAGGATTTGATCATAAAAAGTACTTAGAAGAGCAGTCTAAATATATTTTAGAGAGAGTTAATAACTATGATAAATTATACTTAGAATTTGGTGGGAAATTAATGTATGATTTACATGCAAAAAGAGTTTTACCAGGGTTTGATGAAAATGCTAAAATAAAACTACTTCAGAAATTGAAAGAGAAAGTTGAAGTTGTTATTTGTGTTTATGC